>JARIHL010000057.1 GCA_029288315.1 Candidatus Saccharimonadota bacterium | reverse complement strand
GTCTACCAGATTGTTATAGTTAAAGTTTTTGGCTCTTTAGCTCAGTTGGTAGAGCAGAGGCCTGAAGAGCCTTGTGTCCCCAGTTCGAGTCTGGGAGGAGCCACCAAGAAATTATTACAGATACGAAAAAGTTCTAGATTTTATTTTCTAGGACTTTTTCTCTTGCCCACCTCTGTTATTTAGTTCAAGTCTGGGAGGATGCCACGTAAATCTTTCTTGTATATCCTTTTCGGTTTAGCTTGGAACTTAACAAAAAGCATTCTTGTGGTCCGCCTCAAAAGATAGGTGCCATCTTATTATTGAAAGTGATAGGTTTTTATGCTATAATATAAAGCGACGACTAGGAAATGAGGTTTCTAATGTCAGAAGCAATGGCTGCACTCCTTGCAAATGAGCTGGCGTGGATCGTCATGGCGTTGAAACGCTACATCCAGCGAGGAGCAAAGCAGCTTGAAGAAGCAGAAGTGGCAGAAGTTAAACTCGTCGAGCTTCTCAAGAGCTTCGGCGAAGAAGTCGCCTTTCTAAACGCGCTGCTCGCTGCAAAGGCAGTTCGGGTTGAGGATCGAATGGGCCTTGTTGAGACCCTTCGCTACGAGCGCAGATTGCTGTCACCCATGTGGGCCCAGGAGGTAGAAAAGAGGTCGGAGATCGACTTTATCGACACTTTCCTCAAGCGGCTCTCGCATATCGATTGGGAGTCAATGGGTATACCCGACGTACCTTACGACCCGATTGAGATATACCGTAGCTTCCGTATCACCGAAGCTGAGGTAGGCGTCGTACTTCGTATGGCCAGTAACGTGGGCACGTACGCCGAAACCTACGAGTCACTCGCTATTGGCAGCACGGTGACATGTACGCTGGAGGAGGATGATAGCGGCGAGCCCAGCTCCCGGGTCATCCTCATTCGCATCACGCGTATATGTCCTTGCGAGTCACGGTGGAGCGAGAATGATCCGAGCGGCAAGATGTTTGAAGGCGACATCGTCAGCGAACCGTCTGAGAAATTCGGCGGTGACGAGGCCTTCGGGTTCTTGTTTCCGGACGGTCATACCGTCTTCATGGACAGCAGTCCCGACTCGGACCTCACCGAGCGTTATATTCGTGCCGGACTGGTGATGCTCGAAGGAGAGACCGACTAGACGTCACAATGGCCCGGCGCTGCAATGCTTGCAGCGCCGGGCCAGACGCTATACACTATTCAGCTTATCTCACGATATTAGACCAAGAACTCGTAGTCATATGGTCTCTATATCTAACTCCCTAGCTTTCCGTATAGAATCATTAGACTTCTTTCCAAACCCCTCCCCACGTAAACTGGGGACATGGACAAAACAAACAACACCCAACCACCACCAAGCAAATACGACAGCCTACAAAAGCTTAAAGACACCCAGTTCAAACGTCTGACCGGTGTCAAACGGGCAACCTTTGAACAGATGGTTGGGATTCTGGCTGTCGCCAATGCTACTAAAAAGGCCCGTGGTGGCAGACCGAGCAAGCTCTGTGTCGAAGACCGGCTGCTATTAGCTCTGGAATATCCGAGGGATTATCCAACCTATCTCCGCCTTGGTCAGAACTACGGTGTGAGTGAAGGCTATGCCTGCAAGATTCAACGCTGGGTTGAGGGCACGCTTGTCAAAGATAAACGCTTTCATCTGCCTGGCAAGCGGAAGCTACAGAAGAGCGACGTGGAGTACGAAGTCGTACTGATCGATGTAGCCGAATCTCCCATTGAGCGCCCAAAAAAAAGACAGAGGCAGTACTACTCTGGCAAAAAGAAACGGCATACTCTGAAAGCCCAATTGGTTGTTGACAAGAAAGACCTGGCCGTTATTTGTATTGCTTTCGCCAACGGTAAGCGCCACGATTTCAGGCTGTTCAAGGAGTCCAAGGTCAGGTTACACCCGAAAGCAGCGTGACAAACGGATACTGGTTACCAGGGCATCCAGAAACTCCACGCTAACAGCGAATTACCCAAGAAACGAAGCAAGAAGCATCCGCTCACCAAAGAGGAAAAACGAAACAACAGGCGTATTGCCAGTGAGCGTGTGGTTAATGAGCACGTTATTGGTACTTTGAAGCGATTCAGGATTATTGCCGAGAAATATCGGAACCGACGGAAACGGTTTGGGCTACGCTGGAACCTTATTGTGGGTATTTACAACTTTGAGCTGAGGGCGGTGTGAGAAGGTGGGAACGAGGGGTTTGGAAAGAAGTCTACTAAATCCTCAAGTATACAGTTCCAGTTTCCTCTGGTAGGGCCCACCAAGAGATAATTACAGATGTCAAAAAACTCTAGAATATATTTTCTAGAGTTTTTGTTGTTCTTACCTCTGTTACTTCGGTTCAAGTCTGGGAGGGTGTGAAGTGAGTAGAGGATGTGCCCGTAGAACGTACTCTAAAGAATACACGCTCTACGGGTTTTATACACCCGTAGAGCGTGTATTGACTAAAAAACGCTCTACGGGTAAAATGGATATATGAGAGTTCATTTTAATAATCAGGGCAATCTGCGTAATTTTCGTAGCTTTGTTGAGTCTTTAGACTTTTCCGAGCCTCAAAAGCTCGAAATAACTACACATGATAAGTGGATTACTGTTCATCCTGCTAACCTTGTTCTCACAGCGGCTCTCGCTATTAAAGTAGGTAGGTCAAATAGCGTAATTCTTGGAAAAGTGCCCGACACAGGTCGGTATTTAGATAGAATGGGCCTCTACAAACTGACAAAAACCAAGTCCCCTTTTGAGTACCGGGAAAAAGAACCCGCTGGACGGTTTGTGCCACTATCTGTGATTCGCACAGCCGAAGATCAGTCGCGTTTTATTGCTGATATGATCCCCCTATTGCATCTTTCGGAAGAGAACGCCACCATCGTAAAGTACGTAATAGGCGAACTCGTGCGTAATGTACTTGAACATGCTAAGGCCTCCGAGGGTGCTATCGTTGCGGCGCAGTATTATCGAAAAACCAATCGCGTTAGTATTGGAATATGTGACACGGGCATTGGGCTGTGGAAAAGCTTGCAAACATATTGGAGTCCTAAAACAGACGCTGAGGCTCTTAACTTAGCATTAACTCCTGGTGTCACGGGCACAACGCGTCGCGAGGGAGGATCAAGTGAGAACGCCGGAGCCGGTCTGTTCTTTATTAAATCTATCGCCAAGATAACTCGTAATTACTTTGCGATATACAGTGGAAGTGCAGAGTATACACTACATAAGCATGATAAAAGAGTAAGTGCACCACGCTTATTTGCAGATCCGGCACAAGACCCGCATAATGAAACCGGAGACGCTCCGAGCCTTAACGGTACGCTGGTTGCAGTTGATATTACATTGGATGAGACGCCAGAATTAAAGCAACTGCTAACTGGGATTGGTGAGGTATATGACAGAGCCATTCGGGAGCGTAAAAGAGTGAAGTATCATGAACCGAGGTTTATATGATAGAAATGCAACAATTGGTAGGTAGTTTCGCGGAGAACAAAGACATTGCAAAGCGAATTAGGATAGAGCAAATTATGCCAGCTCTTTCTAAGGGAAAGGAAGTGGTTATAGACTTTGATGGAGTATCCGGTGCTACGCAGTCGTTTATACACGCATTAATATCAGACCCTATACGTGAGTTCAGGGACGTCGCGTATGCCAATCTTGCCTTTAAGAATGCTAATGATGACATACGAGCCATTATTTCTATAGTGTATAGATACATGCAAGAAAGTCTTAGTGGAGAAGAGAACGACCAAAGTTAGATCTCCAATGATAATAGTTAGGCGCCCTAGCTTTAATTATTCGAAAAATGTTCCCTACATCATTACTTCGATGTCGAGTTCTTCCAGTCGCTCACATAGAATTAGCAGATCAGAAAATATACAGTTCCAGTTTTCCCTGGCCTGGTCCACCAGAGATTATACCAATACAAAAAGTTCTAGAATTTGTTTCTAGAACTTTTTGTATTGGTAACTTAATTGAGTACTGCATGATTCTGTAATTATAAAACCAAACTGAGATATAATGTCATTGTTCTGAAAACCCTGATTCAAGTGTACTTAATTTTACTTAGGTTAGGATAGGATTATTTGAAAATGGCAAATCTCTTACAAAATTCAGAAATGCTTCTATTTGATTGGAGTGGCACTATTAGCAATGATAGATCGCTCATTTATGAAACAAATCAAAGGCTTCTCGAGGCATATGGACAACCGCGCCTCACCCTCGATGAATGGCGCGATGGACGTGAGGGATGGAACGCGAGTAATTTTCTCGCTAAACAGCTTGGTAGAGCGGCCATGGAGCTCTATGAAGAATTTAGCCTGCTTCTTGCTGAAGTTAAGGTCGAATTTGGAGAACCCCAACCTTACCCGGGTGTTATCAAAGCCATTGCTTGTCTTACAAAAGGCAAGCTAAGTGAAATAATCAGCTCTCATCCCCAACAGCACCTTGAGCGAGAAGCCATTGCATATGGTGTTAGTGAGTTTGTACAGCAGATACGTGGCAGTGTGAGTGACAAGGTGCTGAGTATCAAGGATGCACTTCAGCAAGCACGGGTAGCTCCAGAGCAAGCTACTTATATAGGTGATACCATTCAAGATGTACGTGCTGCACAAGAGGCTGGCGTTGGTGCTATCGCCGTAACGTACGGCTATCATTCTGAAACGCTATTAGGCATAGAACGGCCCGATATGGTAATAGGCTCGTTAGAAGAGCTGGTAGAACAGTAGATAAAGTAAAAATCGCAAGTTGGCAGTGAATTTAGTGTCTACAAAAGTGCCACACCGCGTCAAACATCAGATTTATTTCATTAAACTTTTAAAAGCATCGGTTATTTCAGCAGGCAGTACAAACAGCGTTTTTTGTGACGGCTCAACAGAGATTTTTTCAAGTGTCTGCAAGGTGCGAATACCCATGCCACCAGGTACTTTGGCTAAAGTTGCCGCCGCTTCGGCAACTTCTTGGGCTGCTGCTTTTTCGGCAGCAGCACTGATGATCACAGCGCGGCGCTCGCGCTCGGCTTCAGCCTGTTTGGCCATGGCGCGCTTCATATCTTGTGGCAACTCGATGTTTTGAATTTTTACATTCTCAACATCAATACCCCACTTATCGGTTTCAGAATCGACAATTCGCTTAATATCTTCACTTACTTGTTCGCGCTGGCTCAGCAAACTGTCAAGCTCGACATTACCAACGACATCACGCAGGGCAGCTTGGGCAAACTGCGCTGTAGCGTAAATATAATTGTTTGTTTCAAGGACTGCTTTTTCAGCGCTAATAACCCGGAAATAAACGACGGCATCAACCTTAATAGTCACATTATCTTTGGTAATTACCTCTTGGCTTGGTACATCAACAGGTGTTGAACGAATATCAACTTTAATCATTTGTTGAAGCACAGGGATAACTACTCGCAAGCCTGGTTGTTTTATACCAGTATAACGACCCAAGGTTAGCACAACACCCCGCTCGTATTGGTTAACGATACGTATACCACTAATAATAAGTGCCAATGCAGCCAGAAGCAGTAATGAACCAAAGCCGCTAAATAATTCCATATAATCTCCTCAAGTTCTTATCAAAAGTATAACATCATTAAGCGATACATGGTGCCGGAATTTCCCCGGCACCATGTCACATCTTCAATGAGCCAAGCATACTGACTGAACCACGTCGAATCCTTGGCTCATCTGAGGTAAAGCAGCCATGAGTTGGGTGTGTATCATGTTTCTTCTGCGTCGGTTCACCAGCGCTTCATATACCGAGTCGCTTGCTGACAGATCAGCGCACCATGTCGTAAAATTGATTCCCATTATTCTAGTAGCGCCAACCTCCCGCAACCTATTCGTGAAATTTCTACGATCAGCCGATCTGCTCATAGTGAAATCAACAACCACCCCTTCAGACCGAGCGACAAGCTGTAATACCCCAGCTCGTAAGTATAGATTAGCTTTATTCATTCCTATCTTGAGATTTAACTCATCCTCTTTGACTATGGCTAGGTATCGAGTAAGGCTTCGGTAGTGCATGCCCTTTCCGGCTGCAAGCTGTTTTAAATACGCTTCTTTATGCACGCAAGGAACCCCAAAACCCAAAATAACTACCGGCATGTCACTCCCTCCACAAACGAAGATGCCTTGGCATATTATTTCATGAAAATGACAGATAGACAATGATATCACCTTGCCCCACCCTATACTGCCTCTGTCAAACACCGCCTTTCCGGCGATGCTACCTGATCTGTTTGATCAGGTAGCATGGTTTGACAGAGGCAGTATAGGGTGGGGCAGAATAAATATGAGTTATACTAAAATTGTTTCAGAAAATTAGTCGTCAATGTTACTTCCAACTGTTGCTGACGAGCAAAGCGCGCCTCGGCTAGTTCAACAAGACGAGTTACCAATTGAACCGGTGCAATACCAGCCTGTCGCCAGTTATGTGCATACAAGTCTCCAGGCATTGGGTTGACTTCGTTAAAGTAAACTTTATTTGCCTTGCTATCAATAAGAAGATCAATACGAGCAATACCAGTACAACCAATCGCCTTGTACGCATTTTTTGCAACTTCAAGCGCTTTATTATAAAGACTTTCGGGAATATCAGCCGGCAGTTTGCTATAACCTTGTGCTCCCCGTTTGCCGCCCCCTTTCTTACCACCTTGCATATACTTGGTATCAAAGTCAAGAAAGTCTTCGGCCTTGGTTAAAGGCTGTTCAACAAGAGCGGGTGTTAATTCATCATTTCCCATAATTGGTACTGTTACTTCAATCAGGCTAGTTACCGCCTCCTCGACTAATACCGTATCGTCATAATGCATCGCTACTTCAATAGCATTTTGCAGATCATCTGGTTTAATAACGCGAGTAATGCCGATACTTGACCCGAGATGAGCCGGTTTTACAAAAACTGGGTAATGAAGCCGCGCAGCTTCCACTTGCTCAAAAATTGCTTTTTGATGAGCGGCAAATTCGCTATTTGAAAAATGAATAAATTTTGGCGTTGGCACGCTGGCAGCCATTATTACTTGTTTAGATAACACCTTATCCATAGCAATAACACTGGCCGTCATGTCACAACCCACAAAGGGCACATGAGCCATGCGCAGCAAACCCATCAAACTACCATCTTCGCCAAAGGTGCCATGCATAGCCGGGAATACTACATCGATTTTTATTTTTTCAGCGCGCAGTCCAGATTTAATGAGAACCAAACCGTTATCAAATAAAAGCTGGGCTTTTTTGGTTTTTGCACAAAATGCCTCAATCCCACCAGTTGTAAAGAGCTGAATATCTTTTAACTTCATATCAGCATACCAAGAACCATCTTTGGCAATATACACAGGTAGAACATTGTATTGCTGGCTTAATTCGAGCGGCTTAAGCACCGAGCCAATTGCCGTAACAATTGAAATATCATGCTCAGCAGAGCGGCCACCAAAAATAACGGCTACCGTTTTCTTCATAGACCTGATTGTAGCTTTAGGCATAGTTATCAGTCCAGTCATTTTGCAGTAATATCACGTCACCTGCCGCTACAAAATGTTCTAAATTAGTATAGAATTGGAGCGGTTCGTCAATCAGCAGCAATTCGTTTTGAAAACCCGCTTGGCGCAATCCCTCAACAATATAGGCTGTCACTGAATTACGCATCAACACAATCACATCAATACTCGCAGCAGCCAATTGTTTACCAATTTCAGTATGAATAGTTTGCGTTTTCTCACCCTGCCCCACTAGGCCGGGAGTGACATATATTCGTCGTCTGGCTTCGAGGCGACAAAGTAGGTCAATGCCAACCTTAACGCCTTCTTTATTGCCATTATAGGTGTCGTCAATAATCCATGCCCCATGCAGTTGGCGCGGCTGCATACGATGTTCGAATGGTTTAGTTTTTTTCAGCCCGTCAGCGATTTGGCTCACTGAAAGCCCCAGCGTATCAGCAATGTCAATACATGCTACAAGCGGACCGATTTGATGCTGCCCTAAGAGACCTGATTCTGCCCAAATAATTTTCTGCCCCTTTGTGGCCGTAAAATGTGTACCATTGATTGAAACAGTACTGTCGCTAATCGCCCAGCCATTCACACCCCTGCGGCTATAGAGGAGCCTGTCGTTTTTATGAGCTCGCTTTCTCACTAATTCACTTTCTGCGTTTTTATACACCGGACCATGCGGTAAAAAATCAGCCAGTTCAAAAATGGTACTGGTGGTTCGCTCAATTGTTTTAAAGGTTATAAGATGGGCTTCATTAATACCTGTGATAATACCCATATTAGGTTGGACTAGCTCGCACAGCTCTTTCACATCACCAACATGCGATTCACCCAATTCAAAGAGTAAAATCTCTTCTTTGCCGGTAAGCGTGTTGATAAATCGGCTGATGCCAATCGGTGTATTCATGTTACCTGGGGTAACGGCCACCATTTTACCTTCACTTAATATCGTGGCCAGTACTTCTTTAAAAGTTGTTTTGCCAAAACTGCCAGCTACTGCAATGCGCAAACCCTTGTGCGCTGCTAATTTCTGATGTGCTGCAGCAATCAGGCGACGCTGTTTTGGCCTTTGAATCACTATCTGTCCCAACCAAAGTGGGAATAACACTACATAAGCAGTAACAAAAGGCCCTACAAGAGTAACGATGCCCGCCATTATCAACCATCCAACCTCATCGCTCGCAAACCAAATCCACAGCATAATTGCGAAGCACATAACTTGTATCAATACCAATCCCCATAATAAAATGAGCAGCAGCTTAGCTTTGGTGGTCATAACAAGGCTGCGACGCCTGGCAACGGTTGAGAAATCTTTAGTCCGGAGATACCAGGCACTATAATCCTTCGGTTTATACTCACTTGCTTGCAGCATATAGAGCAAAGCGGTGATGTAGTGTGGATGATAGCGAGTTAAGTATTTAATCATTGCAAAAATTTATTGATCTCAGTCATGACTTTCTGCGGTTGTTCAAGGTGCACAAAGTGCCCTGCATGTTCAATCACTACGAGCTTACTACCAGAAATTTGTTCAGAAAAAAGCCTGGCAAATGAAAGGGGTGTGGCGTTATCACGATCGCCATATAAAAGGAGGGTTGGAATGCGCAGGCGAGCAGCGTCTTCGCGTACATCCTGTCCAACTACCCGTTTAAACGTCTCCTGCATATGTTCGGCAACAAGCATATCTGAACCTATAGCTTTATATAATTGCTGGCGAAGGCGCTGCCGTGTATGCCCAGGCAAAAGGATCGTTGCTATCTTGCCCACTTTGGCAATTGGCTGCCATAGTCTTCGATGCAGCTTTTGCTTAGTAGTCGTACGAATACCGGCAGTTGCAATAAGCAGTAGCTTTTCGGCCGTAAACGCGCCAATAGCTAATCCATGAATAGCGATTGAACCGCCATTAGAATGACCAATGATTGCATAAAGTTTAGTATTATTGAGTTTTTTCAAAAAGGAGCCGATAAACCTTGCGTACTCACCAAGCCCCCAAGCAGTCTGTGGTTGCTGCGTACGGCCAAAACCAGGCAAATCGACACTGATAACAGTGTAATCTTGGGCCAGCTCACTCGCCAACGTTCGAAAAGATACAAGCGTATCGCCCCATCCAGGCACAAGAAGAATTGTTTTTTTAACACGATTATCCCCTTGAATTTCGTAATTGACTAAGAGTGAATCAACTATCAGTTGCATTCCTGATAGTATAGCATGCTACAATCTGACTCATGAGCAGGCTACATCTGAAAAGCAACCCAACACTAGCAGACATTCAGCAATACGTGCGCGATATGGAGGCAGAGCGCGGGTTTGAAGACAGTCATATTTCACAGAATTGCCTGTTTTTGGTTGAAGAAGTGGGTGAGCTTATTAAATCGATCCGCAAGTCACACCTCGGCCTACGTAATGACCCTGCCAAGCACTATGATGAAAATACTGCCGGAGAAATTGCCGATATTCTTATTTTTTTAGTTACCATTGCCAATCGGCTTACGATTGATATAGAAAAAGCATTTCGCGAAAAAGAGGAGGTTAATAAGCAACGGACGTGGCAATAACAGATGCTGATTGAATACTGGCTGCTGCTTGTTTTGTAGAGGCTCGATGTTTCCCGGAGGAACGCAGCGAGCTCTTTGCGAGCAGAGTGTTCCTCTACAAAACAAGCAGCAGCCAGTATTCAATCAGGCCATTTCTAGGCTAGGTCTTGTCACCCTAACAGATGAAGTGCTATACTACTCTTGATTTTAAGGGCGCTTAGCTCAGCTGGCTAGAGCATCTCGTTTACACCGAGAGGGTCGGGGGTTCGAATCCCTCAGCGCCCACCAAAGTTATAACCCAGATTTTTGTCTGGGTTATAACTTTGGTGGAGATGTTTTACCTGCCCCACCCTTACTGCCTCCGTCAAACGCCGCCCTTCCGGCGGTGTTGCCTGATCTGTTTGATCAGGCAACACGGTTTGACGGAGGCAGTAAGGGTGGGGCAGATGTGGTACTTGGTAATTATTTAATTTTAGGCAATCATATACTTAATGTTACCAAATTATACTAGAGGTACTAATTTCAGAGGTATGAGGGCTACTTATCGTTCTCTAAGTTGTCAATTTCTTCGCGTTGTTCTTTGACCCATTTTGCCACGTCTTTGTTGGTCATGGGTGGCGCTTTAGACATTTCTTTAACAGCGTCTTTGAAGTTAATGCCAACTCTTACGCGCCGCTCGTTTTCGCGCACTGGTTTTTCTGCACCACCCCCACTTCACCCACTCCCCCAACCCAGCAGGGCGTAGCCCTGCTGCAGTTGTTCATATGCCTGGCGGAGCCAGGAGGTTTGCTTCTTGGGATGAGTCTGGTGAATCTGTTGTGTCGTTGGCTTGGTAACGAGGTATAGCACAGCAATCCCGAGACTCACGAACCACAGTAGTACTTTGAGGCTCAATGGCTTGTTGAGCCTGGTCCGTTTGAGTGCAAAGATATGTTTCATGTCTCGAAAGGTTTCTTCAATCTCAAAGCGATGGTAGTAGATCCGGACAATCTTGGTTCGTGAGCTTTGTTGGTCATTGGTGAGAATGTACCAGGGCTCTTTAGCTCTTCTGCTCCTCGGACTACGGATGACCCTGAGGGTCATCCCATACAGCCGAATGGCTGTATCCTTTTCTCTGAGATCTTTGACGTTGAGCCTGGTGACGGTTGCACGGTCATCCAGCTCTACGAACCTGCCAGCCTTGAGCCGGATGTAGAACGTTGCTCCTTCGGCTGCCAGATGAGTGACAAGAGACTCATTGCCAAAGCCCCGGTCAAAGACAAGCTTGGGCCAGAAGCCCAGTCGGTCGGCAAAGTGCTGCAGGGCGTCAATGGTGTGGCCGGTGAAAGACTGCGTCTTTCTGACCAGCACCATTGCAGCCCGTAGCTTCTGCCAACGCTTCTTGTCACTGTGTGCAGGAAGGTGGTGGGCGTAGGTGGTTTCCACAAAACAAGGAATGGCCCGGCCATTCCTTGTTTGCCTTGCCCCCACCAAAGCAGTGAGCCCATGCATGTCAGAGTGGTCGACGTTGACGTAGTCACCAGGACGAACCAAGTTGAGCGCGTCGAAGATGACACCGAGGTGACCGGCCAGCTTGGCGTTGGCAAGCAGTCGGTCACACTTTGTGGCTGCCGTAGCAGCATTGCCAACGACCATCCGAGCATTACCATTGGCACTCTGGAAGGTACGCAGGCTAAACGCCTGCGTACCAAAGGCAAATTGTCGCCTCCATCTCCTCAGAACCTGGGGCACTAGTTTGTTTTGAACCAGGACACGGATGTCCCGTACAATATTTGTTGACGGCATATTTTCTTCCTTGTTTGTTTTAGCGAATTACCAAGGACTAGTGTGCCGTCTTTTTTAGTTCAGCTCAAGGAACAGAAGAACGCCCGGCTAGCGCCGGGCATTGGGTGAAGTGAGGGTGGGGCAG
>JARIHL010000051.1 GCA_029288315.1 Candidatus Saccharimonadota bacterium | reverse complement strand
GCGGTGACATCGAGAAACGAGCAATACAGCTCACGGGAACATTTTGAACGGGACATGTTTGTTTTTCCTTTGCTGACAAAAAAGCAGAACTAACGTTCTGCTTTCATGCTAGCAAATGGGGGGTTGGTGCGAAACTTGTGTATTATATCACAGCATTATTCTCTTAACAAGGAAAACTTAATCAAAATCTCCAAACCTTCGTTAATCTGGCTTGGTTTGCTGCGTGCCAACTCTTCTATAACAGTTTGAGATGCAGTATCTTGCAATTGGAGTTACTACCTCTGTATTTCATAGCAAATCTTTGATACAATAGCATCCGTTATATGGCGGATGTAGCTCAGTTTGGTTAGAGCGCTGGATTGTGGCTCCGGAGGCCGTGGGTTCAAGCCCCATCATTCGCCCCATGATAAGTATTAAAAAGACTTTCGACAGGAGAGTCTTTTTTGTTTGTATGAGCTTCGGCCCTGGCACGTAGACCCCTACGCCATGGAACGTCAGGCGGAGTGCAACCCGGCGAATATATACCCAGGTAAATTTTTAAAAATTTACCTGGGTATATATTCCCGAGTGAAGCGTGTCCATGAGGTGGGGGTATACTTGCCAGGGCCCTTGTATTGACTAATGTTATTTATTGTAGTATACCTGAGAGCTACTGTCGCTTACCATCGCAATACTGAGGAGTATCTCATGACAGAGCACCGTATTAGCTTTAGGACGGTTTACAGCAACTGTCGAACTGGTGACATTCTGGAAGGAAGCCCATTTAAGCTCAAGGTCTTGAAGATCTTAGCGTCAGAACACTATGAAGTTATAGTGATAGGGCCCTGGTGGTCGCGTCACAAGGGAAAGACAGGCAGGCTCAGTCGCTCCTTGACACAGGCTGGTGGCCAAAATCGACTGACATTGCCCTGAGCTATAGAGCTGGGCTTCTGGCTTTACTCGAGGAGGTCACATACAAGCCTTACCTACTCAGAAATTTGGGTTGCGCCTGGAAGATCTGGATCGTTGCTTGCCTGATCTCATTCAGCTTTATGATGAATGTGCGGGGGCCAAGATTCGGCCTCGGTGGCGGTCCAACCAACGTCTTAGCGATGCTCGTGCTTGGCTGGCACGCGCATACCTGTGGGAGTTGCGGCTTGGCTATCCAGGTAATCGGCATGCCAAGTTCAAACTGCATCTTTTGTTAAACGGTATCATTAAAGTTGATTTAGATACTAACGACGACGAAGATCGCGTTTTCCCAGAGGCATCCTGCCAGCTCATAACCATCTTCCGGCGTCGAGTTGATGAATACCTTGTGAGCCAAGGTATTGCTGTTGAACTACCTCAGTGACCACGCCATCCAGCACAGTTCTCGTTAGGATGTACAAGGCTCCATTGCCTACTACTCTAACGCCAAGGGCTTGAAGCATCGTTATATCTACGGATTGACGATCTTCGGGCCCTTAAGCTTTTTATTTTTACTCTGTTAACTGTGGGGCATCATGTAGTATCATGCCTATCGCCATCAGCCAAAAGTAACCCCACTACTCTGAGGAGAGTGAACCTATGGCGGGCAAAGATCGTCGGGCATATATGCGTACCTGGCGAAAAAAGAATCCAGATAAAGTAAAAGCTGCAAGGGATAAATATCACAAAGAAAGCATACCGGTAGCCGGTAACGAGCATAAGCGATGGACTAAGGCAGAAATTCGGCAAATTATGGCCGAGGATCGGCCTTGTGATCTTGTGTTAGGCGAAAGACTTGGCCGTTCACAGCGGGCAATACAGGCAAAACGCCATGCTGTTAAAAAAGCCAAACAGAATGAGGAGGCAAAGAGGCGAAGAGCCGAGGCAAGGGCAGAGCAAAAGCGACTGGCCAAACTTGCAAAGCAGAGCCAGGCAGATATGTCTGGAAATTGTTGAAGCTTACTCTGTATAGTGGTATACAATCTGGAGTATCTCCACCCCCACTGATTGTTGGTGGGGGTGGAGAAGTATGTTTTAATTTTTCTAAGGCAAGTTTAAACCACAAGCCTGTTGAGCTATAATGCTCATGTATGAAGTATCATTACCGCGAGGGTGTAAAAAAAGATTTGAAAAAACCAATTTGGTTGGTTTGGTTAGTGCTTATTGCTGTTTTTGCAGTTGGTGCATATGCGGCAGCAAACTTTGTCGCACCTCGGTTGGTTAGTATGCCGCTGAGCGCCAAGTCAACACCCGATGCCACCATGTCTAAAATGTTGGCCACGACGCCGCAGCCAGGTAGCAAGCATCTCTACATTCCACAGCTTAATGTAGATTTGCCGATTGTAATTGGTGCCGATCAAAGTGCCCTCAAAGGAAACGCCTGGTGGCCAAGCCCCGGGGGTGATACTGACCCTGAAAAAGGAGCGGTCGTTGCCGTACGTGCGCTCCAATTTACGCTGGGTTCGACCCCTTGGGAGACGCGCAATTTATCACCATTTTATAACTTAGATAAGCTGCGCGTGAATGATGAATTATATGTTGACTATGATGGCAAACGCTTTGCGTATCGTGTAAAAACATTGCATCAAGAATCACCAACTATTGAGAAAAATCAGTTGACTGATAAAAAATCTATACTTTTGCTCTACCCAGTTGATGAGCAGGGCGAAATCACAAAAGGTGTTGTAATTGAAGCTGCAAGTGCTGGCGTAGTCTCAGCCAAGCAAGAATAATAGTTTAATGGATACCGTGGGGCGGCTCGGTGATAGTCGCCCCACGGTAAGTTTTTCATGGCGCAATGCCTTTGCTTAAGCTTCTTTGGCGAGTTGCAGGGCGCCACGGACGGTGAGCGGGATGTTTTCCGGATCACACAAAACAAGGCGGAGTGAGATTTGCTCCATCAACTCATGCATCTTGGCTTGGCCGCCGATAAGATGAGTGAAGAAACTCGTCTGTTCGAGAACTAGCTTCATCACATCATCGCTTTCAACGATGCCCCCGTAAAGCCAGATGGTACCACCTTGCGGCAGGTCTGCGAGGACGATCGTTCGAAGGTACTGGCCAAGAATACCTCCCCACAACTTCATGCAAGTAAGTGAGAACTGATCGCCTTGACAGGCTGCAGCAGTGATGACAGAGCCAATACCTTCCTGCTGTGAACGACAGTATGTTACTTGTTCAACCAATGTTCTGCTTGGTGTGAAATGCTGCCGCATGAAGTTATATAGATTGTGGAATCCACGATGTCCGCTGATAGCGTCTTCGACAGTGACCGGCTGACCGCGTTGTTGCTTCTGGAGGAAGTTCAAGAATTGGTATGACAAGTCTGCTGTGCAGATATCCTCCCAAGGCTGCCAGACAGTATGACCTGTTTCGGCAGCGTCAGCTCGGCCAGCTTTATATAGGCTTGAGTTGATACCGGTGCTGATGGTTACTGCTACCCGGTCTTCAGTGCTCGGTTCTATATCATTGAGCTGGCAATACTCATCGACATCAAGCAAACTCATGGCGCGTACAGCACACTGTACGTCATTGAGAATCTTGGCCAGTTCACAGGGAGTATAGAGTGGCCAACCCACATTGGTGAGTCTAATTTTTCCATCAGATTGCAATCGTCCAGCCGCTGCAATAACTACTTTGTCCAAGCAGCTAGCGATTGTTGCCAGCCATTCGAGCAAGTCTTCCATAGATGTTAAGCTGGCGGTGCGTCGCTCGTAGTAACTGACTGGGCCGTCGCCGTCTTGTACCCCCGCTCGCAAACGGGTAGCACCCAGATCAATTCCTCCAACTAAAGCCATAGCGCATCCTAGGTGAGATTTGTAGGCGGAAGAACGGGCTAGTAGTATATCGGCGTGTGGTGTAATGGGTCACCAACGATGCAATACTATAATCTAAAGTTAAGCTATGTCAAAATGGCAAAGCTACCCTGCCTTCCCTAATCTCTCCTCCCAGGGAAACAGTCCGCTCGCAAAAGCTCGCTGCCTTCCTCCCGGGAAGGTCGAGTCCCTGGGAGGAGAGATTAGGGAAGGCAGGGTAGCTGGCAGGAGTTTTTAAGGGATTTGCTAATTTAGTTATAGCCAATAATTAAAGGTCACGCAGGACTTCTATTTTAGCGCCAATCGATTGTAGGCGGACCGCCAGATCTTCGTAACCACGACTGATGGAATAGATGTTGCGGAGTGTCGAGGTACCTTCAGCGGCCAACATACCAATTAATATCAACACAGCCGGACGCAGCGCGGGTGGGCAAATAACTTCTGCCGCCCGCCATTTAGTAGGGCCGGTTACATAGGCTCGGTGCACATCTGCTAGCTCAACTCTGGCATTAAGCCTATTGAGCTCGGTGTAGTAAATGGCTCGGTTTTCGTACGTCCAGTCATGGATCAAAGTTTTGCCGGTGGCCTGGGCTGCAATGGGTACAAAATAGGGAAGGTTGTCCATATTCATACCAGGAGCATCGTGAGCTTCAATTTTGTCCTCAAGTGCTAAGAGATGAGAAGCGTCCTGGCATTGAATATCAACTAAATTGGTGAGGCCATTTTTGCTTTTATATGATTTACTCACGCTGAATTTAAAATTCATTTTTTCAAGCTTGAGTAGCTCGAGATCAAGATAATCAATTGGCACCCCTTTGATCAAAATAGGCGAATTAGTTGTTGCTGCAATGCTTAAGAAGGTCATTGCTTCGATGGGGTCTTCGCTTGGCCAGTATTCTACATCTTGGTTAATATGTTTACTACCATGAATTTTTAAGGTGTTTGTACCAATACCTTCAATTTTTACCCCTAATTTTGTTAAGAAATAACAGACATCAATAACCATATAGTTGGCGGCGGCGCGGCGGATCTCTACCACGCCATCAGTGCGAGCAGCGGCCATGATAGCATTTTCGGTTGGGGTGTTGCCACTTTCGTACATAACTACCTTGCCAGGATTGGCCGGATGACTCGTACAATTATACCAGCCGGTTGTGGTGTCAACGTTTAATCCGAACTCTTCAAGGGCATAAAGATGAGGCCTGATAGTACGCTCACCAAGTTTGCAGCCGCCCGCAAATGGGATCTTAAATTCGTCGAGCAAGTGCATCAGCGGGCCCATAAACATGATAATACTGCGCGTTTTACGGCCAGCTTCGGCGTCAATTTCATCTAATTTTAGGTGAGCTGGTGGTTTGATTTCAAGGTCGTTATTATCCAGCCACTTCACATGTACGCCAATACTGATGAGTACTTCGATGAGCCGATTAACCTCTTCAATGTGCGGCATACGCCGTAAAGTCGTTTTGCCTTTATTGAGCAGAGCCGCACACAATAAACCAACCGCAGCATTTTTAGAGGTTTTAATAGTAACTTCACCATGCAGTTGATGGCCGCCTTCAATTCTAAAATTAATGGTGCCCGGACGTTCCAGGCTGACGATGGGGCGGTCCAAAACATCGCTTATGCGGGCAAGCATTTCCATACTCAAATTTTGACCGCCATTTTCTATGCGGTTAATAGCACTTTGACTTGTACCAAGCGCATCAGCCATTTCTTGTTGCGTCATAGCGCGTCCTTGGCGCATTGTTTGAATTAATTTACCAATTCGTTGTTTGTAATCGTTTTCTTGTCGCATAGTGTAGAAATTATATATCACATATGACGTTTGTGTCTATAGAAAAATTTTCATTAGGCCCCTTCTTGCTTCATAGAAGCTCGACCTTCCCGGGAGGAGCGCAGCGAGCTTTTGCGAACGGAGTGTTCTTCTATGAAGCAAGAAGGGGCCTAATGAAAATTTTAGGAGTAAAAATAAATTCTGGGTTACAATATTTCGTATGATCTAGCGTGCAACACATCAGCTTATTCTTATATTATTGAACGAGGAAGATACTATGAATGATACAGCTATTGCGCGTCTTATTGCAGCGGAAGAGAAACGTCAACGTGAGGGATTGGAGATGATTCCGAGCGAGAATCATACTTCATCGGATGTTTTGAAAGCGCTCGGTTCTCGGTTAACTGATAAATATTCTGAAGGCTATCCCGGTATACGCTACTATGGTGGTTGCGAAATTGTGGATGAAGTGGAAAACCTGGCCAGAAAGCGTGCTCAGGCATTATTTGGTGTTAGCCATGCCAATGTACAACCCTATTCTGGCAGCCCGGCAAATATGGCCGTCTATTTTGCCTTGGCTGACCCAGGGGATACAGTGATGGGTTTGGAGCTATATTATGGCGGCCATATGACGCATGGGTTGAAGGTGAATTTTTCGGGCAAATGGTTTAACTCGGTGCAATATCGCACTGGCAAAGATGGATATCTCGACTACGGAGCCATGGCGGCACTAGTACAGGAGCACAAGCCAAAGTTAATTTTTGTCGGTGCGACTGCTTATCCTCGGGTGTTTGATTGGCAAAAGTTGCGCGATATCGCAGATTTAGCGCAGTCTTTTCTGGTGGCTGACATTTCACATATCGCGGGTTTAGTGGTGGCCGGCGCACACCCATCGCCGGTAGGAATTGCCGACGTCATTACTACTACCACTCACAAAACGTTGCGCGGCCCACGGGGAGCGATAATTCTTTGTAACGGGCTGCCTTCTAACCCGCTCAAGCGCGCCGAGCGCGTAAAAGAAAATTTACCAACCTTGATTGACCGGGCTATTATACCTGGTTTGCAGGGTGGACCCCATAATCATCAAACTGCCGCTATCGCCGTGGCCTTGCACGAGGCTGCCCAACCAGCTTTTAAAGAGTATGGCCGGCAGATTGTAGCCAATGCCAAAACATTGGCAGCCGCATTAAGCAGCGTGGGCTATGAGCTCGTGACTGGCGGTACTGATAATCATCTTCTATTGATTGATTTAACCAATAAAAATATTAAAGGCGCAGATGCAGAGAAAGCACTTGGCATGGCTGGCATAACTGTTAATAAAAATACCGTTCCGTTTGACTCGCGTCCGCCATTCGATCCAAGCGGTATTCGCCTTGGCACTCCAGCTTTAACAACTCGTGGCATGAAAGAAACTGAAATGGAACAAGTTGCCCAGTGGATTGACCGTGCTATCACTGCCCATGGCAATGAAAAGAAATTGACAGCTATAAAGCAGGAAGTGAGGGCATTGACAGAAGCGTTTCCCCTGCCTAATTAAGTAATTACAGCACAATCTTTACCGGCACACTTGCATGGTTTCTGGAGGCTCGACCTTCCCGGGAGGAAGGCAGTGAGCTTTTGCGAGCGGACTGTTCCTCCAGAAACCATGCAAGTGTGCCGGTAAAGATTAATGCTCTCACTATTAAAGCATGAGCATGATAGTATAAAGTCAGTAATTTAAAGCTACTATGATTATCAAAAAATCAAATCTACAACGTGCCAAAAAAATAACTTTCCTGATAGTAGCCGTGCCATTGGCCTATACTTCTATAGCGAGCCGATTTGAAGTTGCCCTTCTGGCTATGCTTGCGCTGGGTATGCTCTATCTTTGGCTGAAACCCTTCTCGGCTACTATAAAAGACGTTTCAATTGTATTAGTGATTTATCTGGCTGGGGCAAGTTTTTTGGGTTTAATTCAACCGCTTTATAATGACACGTGGAGCCTCTTCTCGTTAATTATTGTGCTCTCGACAATTTTGCAACCATTCATCTTTTTGTTGACGCTCGATGGCATCATCGGTCTGCTCAGACAAACCAAAACCATGTCAGACATTGCGGTGGTAGTGCTTTTCTGGCTGGCTACTTTTGCTGGGGTATTTGGCTCGATAACATTAACGCGGGTAACTGAGAGCGATCCGCAGCCTACGTTTTTGATATTTTTAGTTCCATGGTTTGTTAATGGAGTCGTCTTCTTTGTGGCCAGCATAATGATCACCTTGATGTTTAGCAAAGGTGTTTTTAAGAAGATTGAGCAACAGCCAAAAACGAAAAAAACAAAAGACGCTAAATAAGTTCTGGTTCTTGCTCTAGGATTATGCCAAAATCTGCTTTTACTTTTTCAATGATTTCTTGACGAAAGGTTGCTAGGTCAGCATAGCTTTTAGCTGAATCATTGACGAGCACAAGCGCGTGCTTTTCATAGATCTTCATACCATGTGCTTGATAACCCTTAAGACCAGCTTGTTCGATCAACCAGCCGGCTGCAACTTTTATGTGGCCATCTTTCGTTGGCCAATGTGCCATAGTGGGATATTGCTGATATAGATTATTAAAATGATCAACCGAGATGACTGGATTCTTAAAGAACGAGCCGGTATTGGGGGTAAGCTCTGGGTCGGGCAATCTACTCGTGCGCACTGCAATAACAGCATCACGAATGGTTTGCGGTGTGTAGGTAGTAATCTGATGTTTATCCAGGTAGTATTGCAGGTTATCGTAAAACGGTGGCTCAGGCGGCCTTTTGCTCAGTCTGAGTGTAATGCTCGTGATAATGTAGCGCCTGTTTTTTGGCGATTTAAAAATACTACTGCGATAACTAAATTGACAATCGTCTTTGTGCAGAATAGCAAAATTATGGGTCTTTAAATCATAAACCTCAAGCTCTAAAAGCACTTCGGCAATCTCAGCTCCATAAGCGCCAACATTTTGAACTGGTGTAGCGCCGGCCGTACCAGGAATCAGTGATAGCTTTTCAATACCACTGAGGCCCGCCTGAACTGTTTGTTTGACAATATGATCCCACGGTTCGCCAGCACCGATCTTGATGGTTGCACTTTTCGTATCTTCTGCAATAACCTCATAACCATTTAATCGATTGACAATCACTAAGCCATTAAATCCATCACTAAAAATGACATTTGAACCGCCCCCCAGCATAAGCAATGGCATAGCATGTTTATCGGCCCATTCAATTGCTTCGCTAAGCTCTTCTTTGGTACTAACTTCAACTAGTGCCTTTGCCAAGCCGCCAAGCCGCATAGTCGAATAATGTTTCAGCGATACGTCAGTCAGAATGTGCATAATTTCTATTATACCCAGTATGTCATTATGGAGTAGCCTTGCATCATTATATAATTGGCTATACGCGCCCGTAGCTCAGGGGATAGAGCACTGGTTTCCGGTACCAGGTGCCGACGGTTCGAATCCGTCCGGGCGCACCATTACGCTGTCGTCAGCCTCACAAGGATTAGAGCAAGCTCTTCGGGCTTGCTTTGTTTTAAGGATAGCTACGTGCAAGTTGCTTTTTCTTGTTAATAAGTGACTTTATATACACATATTATACACATATATGCTATAGTGCAGTTATGGAGGGTTACTCGACTTTTTTATTTGATTGGGATGGATGCTTGGCGCGTACGCTTGAACTGTGGATCGATGTTTGTGATCAAGCGCTGGCACGGCAGGGTATTACAGCGCCACGTGCAGAGATAAGAAAATATTATCGAAGTGGCGGAGTTGCAAAAACGTATGGTGTCGAAGCTACCGCTTGGGGGAATGACATTGAAGAGATCGCCATGCACCATATCAAAAATATTCAGCTTTATGAAGGTGCCAAAGAAGCGCTTGAAGTACTGGCCAAGACAAAGCGTCTGGCAATTATCACTGACTCTCCTCGAAAGTTGGTTATGCAAAATCTTTCACAGCTTGGCCTGAAAGAATATTTTCAGATAATTATTGCCCAGGAAGATGTGATGCATCGCAAGCCTCATCCTGAAGGAATCAAACACGCCCTTACCTATTTAGCTGTAGAACCTTACGAAACAGTGATGATTGGCGACTCAGCTAAGGATATACAAGCGGCGAAAAACGCCGGCATCGACTCTATACTGATTTATCCACATCTACATCATATGTTCTATGACGTTAACGAATTGTTGCAACACCAACCAACACATGTCATCAACAGTTTTATGACACTTCAGCAACAATGTGCGCCCTAGGATTGTTCTAAGTGTAGCGTTTGTTGTCAAAAAATTTTACCGTCCAAGGAAAGGAGAGGACTAACGTATGATCCGTAATGATTTAGGTGCCAAGCGCCAACCAAATACCAAATTTATCTTGCCAATTACCTACGAGCCACCTCTCTATACCAACTCCATGGTTATTCAAAATTTATCTCTTGCTGGACAACGAGTCTTCTACGAATTATACCCCGAATCAAACGGGCGCTACATATCGCCTAATCAACCTGAAATTATTGCATTGCGAATCCTTGATTTTTTAAGCAGTAAACAAGGTTATATTAGACGAAAAGGTCACACCTTTCGCACCACGACATTTTATCGACAAATTCTCCCTGCCTTAGTGAAGCCAATTAAGCGTTCCCAACCTCTTACGTTAAGCACGCTTTGTCTTTGCACAACCCTGGCTAATACAAGGCTCAGTGGCGAGTCTCCTTATCCGCATATGGCAAGCTATATTGCGTTCGAGAATTTTCACAAAATTGCTGAAGCAGTGCGTAAAATCTATTCACCAGGTGTACGATTGGTCTTGGGTTTTGAAGGTTCATTATTCCGACCGCTCTACTTTCATAGCGAAACAGTTGTTAATAACGCACTGGCTATCTTTCGTGAACTTAATGACGTTGCCTACCGGCAAGTGACAGACGCGAAAATACCCAATCCTATTGAGGTAGTCGATGCTCTATGGATGATTGAACGAACGTTTGAAAGTCATCATACATTTTTAGAACAAGTTGAAAAACAAAAACAATATGTTGACACGAGTTTGCTACAAGATTGGCAGGAATGGTATCGCAAAACAGCATCAACATTATACTTTCCCTCCAAGACTTCACAAAATGAATTTATTGCTGAAAAAGCTAAATGGCGGGCGGCTGTGCACCATTTAAAGTATACCGGCGGATTGCGCCAAAGCGGGTTTATGCGTTTTGATGAAGATGTCATTCCATTTACGCCGAGTGGGCGCCATACTAATATGCTTGCCTTGCAGCTCGTACCAGAAAATTCCTATTTACCACATCACCGTATCATTACATACGACCCAGCGACCGATCGTTGGCGGATGATGGCCTATTGTGATATCAAAGAAAGCGACGATATATACGCTCCACGTTACGTGCGTGAGTATCTCTATCCGTTTTATTTTGAAAAACAAACCAGTTAATATCATCGCGAATCTGCCGGACATAGCATCTGCTTTTGGGGTAGGTTTTAGTGAAAGACTATTAGCAGCCTTCCTTCACTACCATAAAACAATTTTGAGTTGTCAGCTATTCCACAGGATCTGTAAGATAGAAGTGTATCTCTACGAGTCAATTTGCTATAGTTCTAATTTAGTTGTATAATTTAAATATTAGTAATTTACTTAATCACTACTTCATTGTGAAAGATTAGATAAATTCTTGTACCAACCTTGAGTGAAACCAACTATGCTTGGGCTTCCATTTTTCAAGGTCGCGGCATTACGCGCCACCCCATGACCAAAAATACGAGAGATGGAGACAAGAAAATGAACGTTTATGAATAGGAGAAGCAGTTCTTTCTGCTGGATATTGAGATTGTCTCGGTGAGGTCATGAATAAGCGTTACCCCTAGCTTCACGATTACGACCTGCCGACTATTGGTCATCGGAACGCAAGCTGAATGCCATTTACTCGGTGTTGCTTGCTCGTTTGTAGGGCAGCTTAATACCGGGCTTCAGACCTATGTCTGGAGCCCGGTATTCATTATTAAGAAATCTTTCTGTCGACAGCATATCGTATAATAAGCTTTCTGGCATCATCTTCATCGACAATTGATGCTTTATGTATTAAGAGTAGTTAATAATTATCTTTTAGATAGAAAAACAAGGTTCCATGCATATAAAAAATTTATTAGAAGCACAGCGAACGCTACAAAGTGTATCAAAGCATTCTCCGAGTGTGCGTGGCCCTGTAGTTGTCGAGCAAGTGAGCCAATTACTGAACGCTATTGGTGCTCCTCATAAACGATTACGGGTTATTCATGTCGCTGGGACTTCTGGCAAAACTTCGACAGCTTACTACATCAGCTCATTACTTATGGCAGCAGGTCAGCGAGTGGGGTTGTCTATTTCACCATACACTTACGCTTTAAACGACCGATTACAATTGAATGGTCAGCCATTAACGGAGCTGATGTTTTGTGAAGCGCTAGAAATGTTTCTGGAGTTGTATGAAAAGGTGCATGTTGCGCTGTCTTATATCGAACTACTAACAGCCTTTGCTTATTGGCAGCTCAATCGTCTTGGAGTTGATTACGCAGTTATCGAAGCGAATGTCGGAGGGATTTTTGATGCTACAAATGTGGC
>JARIHL010000050.1 GCA_029288315.1 Candidatus Saccharimonadota bacterium | reverse complement strand
GCGGTGACATCGAGAAACGAGCAATACAGCTCACGGGAACATTTTGAACGGGACATGTTTGTTTTTCCTTTGCTGACAAAAAAGCAGAACTAACGTTCTGCTTTCATGCTAGCAAATGGGGGGTTGGTGCGAAACTTGTGTGAGAGTAGAACATAAAAAGCTGCCTACTGCCGATCTAGAGGGCGGGAGGGAAAGCCGCCGTAAAGCAGAACGAATGCTCAGGCAACAACCCTTTACTCAAGAAGAGCCTCCCCCTCAGGCCAGCGGCACGAAAAAGAAGAGGAAAAAGAGGAAGTAATATCCGCTCCGTTTAATCTAACTGCGAGGAGGTGGAGAAGTTGTTTTTTTGCTTCTCCACCTCCTCGCAAGGACTGCTGCACTTTTTAAAATTATCTTTAAAAGATCATTGACCGAGCTTTATTTTGAATGATACATTATTAAAACCACTCGTGTCCGCGAGTGGTTTTAGAGTGCAGCAGCGATCCACTATGAAATGGAAGACGCCATGGTAAACAGGCACATGCGACGGTTACTCAAAAAGCTCGCAAAACGCCAGAATCCTGAGGAAGTGCTTGATGCACAGGATCTCCAAGGCCGGGCAGAGTTCAGGCAGGGACGTGGAGGCGGCCATAAGAGTAGCAAAGAACGCAAAAGCGGCAAGAAGAAAAAGAAGTGATCACACATCTCTTGGAGGAAGTTATGGCTGCTAAGAAAAAGAAGGCAAAGCCGAAGAAATCTGACCCGCCACCCCAGCAAAAGCTGCAACATCTGCCTGCTGAACTTATGGATCTTCTCTCTGGTCTTAGTCGTTCAGGACGGCGACAATTGGAAAAGGATCTCAAAAAGGGAAAGCCTTTGGGAGCACTCGGCACAGATCGAGTCCAAGCTGCAAAACGAGCCGCCCGAAAAGGCAAGAAGATCTGAACTGTCTGCCCCAGGAGCGAGAGACTAATGCTCTCGCTCCTGGGGCATTACCATACTCCCGCTTATTCCATCAAATTAAACAGCACCTTATATGCAGCTTGTGGATCATCTGCTTGCTGTATGAAGCTACCAACATTCAACACTTCTATGCCAGCTTGTACGAGAAGCGGTGTATTTTCTCTATTCACTCCTCCATCCCAACCAAGTTCGGCCATGGGGTTAATGGCGCGAATGTCTGGAATTTTTTTAAGTACATCCATATCGGCGGTGCCACCAAAATGACCAAGATCACCAGCAAAAAGCAAAATATGATCAGCCATACTAATAAGGTCTTCATGTTCGCTTGGCTGTGACCCTTTCAACAAAGCAATGCCAGTCTTAATACCTACCGATTGCAACTCAAGCACCATAGCCCGTATATCCCCTGCTGCTTCGGCATGAATAATAACTAAATTTGGGTTCAAGCTAATAATTGTTTCTAGGTGTTCGCTTGGTTGGTCGTACATAAGGTGTAAATCAGCTGTCAAGTTTTCAGGCCAATAAACCTGCGCGATACTAATGGTTTTGTTCGGTGCAAACTTGCCGTCAGCCAGGTCAATTTGAATACGCGTTGCAAATGGCTCAATACGGGCCATTTGCTCACGATAGGCTCCAGGATCTTCCGCAAGCACAGTAGGACAGATTATAGCCATTTTATCCGTAAACCTCTTCAATTTCTCTTAAGCGGCGTACATGGCGTTCAGCGCGCGAAAAAGGTGTTTGTAGCCATACATCAATTATGGTAAGTGCTTCTTCTTCCTTGAGAAAACGTGCTGGAATGCAAAGTACGTTACTGTCATTGTCGTTGCGTGTTTCGCGTGCTACCGATTCGTTCCATACCAGGGCGGCGCGAATGCCGCGAATCCGATTGGCAGCCATGCATATTCCTTGGCCACTCCCACATAGTAAAATACCTCTTGCATCGGGATCTTCGCTGCCGAGCACTTTTGTGGCTACAGCAAAGGCAAATTGCGGATAATCGTCACTTGGGTCAAGTGTTTTATTGCCATCATCTTCGACGTCATATTCAAGCTTGCTTAAATGGGCAAATATTTTTTCTTTCAGGTAAAATCCGGCGTGGTCTGCACCTAAATAAATTTTCATGGTTATTTGTGTAATTGCTTTCCGACGTCGGCCACAAGCTCGACAAGCCGGTTGCTATATCCCCATTCATTGTCGTACCAGGCAACAACCTTTAGTAGGTTCCCACCTATAACGTTCGTCAACAGTAAATCAACGATAGCTGAATGGCTGTCGCCTTTGAAATCACTCGAAACAAGTGGTTTATCAGTAACAGCTAAAATACCCTGATAATATGGCTCTTTCGCCGCTTTACGAAAGACCTCGTTTACTTCATCAATCGTGACCTCTCTTTTTGTCACAAATACAAAGTCACTCAAACTCACGACGAGTGTTGGCACGCGAATTGATAAGCCGTCAAAAACTCCTTTCAGTGCCGGGAGAGCTTCGCTTGCTGCAATCGCTGCGCCGGTGGTGGTTGGTACGATGTTTTGAGCCGCTGCACGAGCCCGGCGAAAATCTTTATGCGGTGCGTCTTGCAAGCGTTGGTCGGCTGTATAGCTATGGATGGTTGTCATCATTGCTTTTTCAATACCAAAAGCGCTTTCAACTACACCCGCCACAGGTGTAATACAATTTGTCGTACAACTGGCGTTATTTATAACATCATTGGCGTTTCCAAGCTGATCTTCATTAACGCCAAGCACAATCGTCGTAGAACCCTCACCTTTTGCCGGCGCAGAAATAACTACTTTTTTGGCACCTGCGTGTTCTATGTGCGCCCGGGCTTTCTCAGGATTGGTAAAAAAGCCTGTTGACTCAATAACTACATCAATATCATGTGCGGCCCATGGCAGATTAGCTGGATCTTTTTCGGCAATCACTTTTATATGCTGGCCTTTTACAATGATGCCTGTATTGTCATAACTGACCTCATGCTGATAAACCCCATAGGACGAATCATAGGTTAGGAGATGCGCAAGTGTTTTAGTATCAGTTAAGTCATTGATAGCGACAACTTCTACATCAGACCGCTCAAAAGCAATCTTAAAGGCCGTTCGTCCAATGCGGCCAAACCCATTAATGGCGATTTTCGTCTTCATCGTATTGCCACTCCTTAAAGAAAGCATTAGCTTGTTCAAGATTATTGTAGCCGAGTAGTAGCGCCAGAGCAAATAAATTGACTTTACGTCATAATAGTTTATTATATTTTTCAGGTCTTCCTCGAGACAGCAGGAGTAGGTATGAAACTCTTCCTAGAATTAATAATCAGCGGTGTCGTCGCACTGATTCTGACACCCATCACTTTAGCAGTGGCCAACAGCGGCTTCCATCAGAGTTGGAACTTCTGGCCAGTGTTTGGCATCTGGTTTGCAATCCTGTTCATCGGTTTCGTGTGGTGGGAAATAAGCGACGGTGAGATTGACTGTTGCCCGTGCGATGACTGCTTCTAGCCAGTTCTGCCACCCAGCAAGCTTTGGTAGCTACAATGCTACCAAAGCTTGCTTGAGTCGAATATTGTGCGATATTCCGGATGAGTCTAAAAAGACGAAACTCAAGTATAATACTCTATACGGTGTCAACAAGCCCACTTGAGAATACGATAACAAGATAGGAGTTGGTGACATGTGGCGTTTCACAGCCTGGGTTGGCTTGATGGCCGTGATCGCATGGTTCATCTCTGTGCTTTTGGCCAGTGCAGCCGTATTTATGGTGCTGGCCATTGTTGCGGTCATACCCTGCGCCCTTATTGGGTGTGTTGTATGGCGCGCAATCCACAGAACGTAACCTTTCATGATGGCAGGGCTTCGCAAAATTATACACTGCGCAGCCCTGCCATCAACCAATGGCTTAAACCCTACACCGTCTTACTACGCTCAATTGACGCTTTTACCACCTGACGGGCCTCGTCAGCGGTACCCCACCCATTAAAGCTGACGGGGCTGCCTTTCCAGCCTTTTTTCCAATCTTTATAATGACTATAGTAATGCTCAATAATCTTTTTAAATTCAGGGCCAAGGTCTTCTACCTCCTGAATGTGCGATTTTGTAACATCGTCAGTTGCAACACAAATTAATTTTTCATCACCCTCACCATCATCAATCATATACAGTACGCCGATGGGACGGCTTGGTACTACCACGCCATGTGGTACTGATTCATCAATAACCAGTAGGGCATCGAGCGGATCACCATCTTCGCAAAGTGTATCAGGAATATAACCATAATCAGTCGGATAGCCCAGCATCGTCGCATTTACTCGATCAAGCAGCAGACGCCCGCTTTTTTTATCCACCTCATATTTATTTCGTTCGCCGCGGCGAATCTCAATAACAATATTGACAACCTGGGGCGCTTCGTCACCATACGAAATATCACTCACTGCATCACTCCTTGGTTTGTTAACTTATTTCAATCTACATTGTACCGATAATTACTCCTTCGCACCAGAATGCGCCGCTCGTTCGTCAATCTGCTGTCTTTTGAAGTATCTGGTATTTCCCTAGCTCAAGCACTACACTGAAGACTATATGGAAATTATTGGTCATCGGGGCGCCAAAGGCCTTGCTCCGGAAAATACAATCAAGGGTATTAAACATGCCTTATTTCGCGACGTAGATTGGATTGAATTTGATGTGCGCGTCACCAAAGATGGCCACTTAGTAGTCCTGCATGACCGTACCTTGCTGCGCATCGCAAAAAATCATCGGCGCACCAAGGACATCAATTTTGTTGAACTACGTGATATTGCCACGCGTTCTGGTGAAAAAATTCCAACCTTTGCCGAGGTTATGCAGACCATTGGTCACCGCGCTAAGATAAATATAGAATTAAAATCACGTGGTGCAGCCAAAGAGGTAGTGGCAGAGATTAAGCGGCAAGTTAATGCTGGCCGCCCCTACCATGATTTTATGGTTTCTTCGTTTAGACCCTGGCTGCTTAAAGAAATTCAGAAAAAAGATCCAGCCATCCCCCTCCTTCTTTTGCAAGGGATGTGGCCATTTTTATTTATATTACTGCCCGGTTTACGGCTGGCAGGTGTGGGAT
>JARIHL010000041.1 GCA_029288315.1 Candidatus Saccharimonadota bacterium | reverse complement strand
TCACCTGGATACAAAAGCACAAGAGAAGGCTGACTGACCAGACGACGCTGTACCAACAAGACTGGGAGGTCATAAAACCGGGCATCCAGCTGGCGCTGGCTGCCCGGTTGCGATGCTAGAAGTGCGAAACTCGTGTAGTATTGTAGCCACATAGGCAAAACTGTACCACCCTTCTTGGCTCGGCTAAACACCGCCTTTCCGGCGGTAGCACCTGATCTGTTTGATCAGGTGCTGCGGTTTAGCCGAGCCAAGAAGGGTGGTACAGTACTCATGACACCACTAAATCAAATTGTTTAAGCTTCTTCCTAGCAGCTTCAGTAGCGCCCATTTGCAACTGCAAAAGTTCAGCGTAGATACCACCAGTTTTTGCAAGTTCACGCGGCGAACCAATCTCATCCACCTGACCGTTCTTTATAGTGACAATGGTGTCAACGTGGGCAATAGTACTTAAGCGGTGAGCAATTATAAGCGTAGTACGACCTTCCATCAATGTTTCAAGTGCTTCTTGTACTTGGGCTTCAGCGCGGCTATCGAGTGAGCTGGTTGCTTCGTCTAAAATTAAAATGGGTGCATTTTTCAGTATTGCTCTGGCTATAGCGATACGTTGTTTTTGGCCACCAGAAAGCTTGATACCTCGCTCGCCTATCTCAGTATCATAACCATCAGCTAATTTTTTAATAAAATCGTGTGCATTGGCGGCTTTGGCAGCAGATTTTATAGTTCGATCAGTAGCATCTGGCCGCCCATAGGCAATATTCTCGCGAATTGTGCCACTAAATAATGCTGGATCTTGAAATACAACGGCAATATTTTCGCGCAGGCTTCTTTGAGTTATCTCATTAATATTCGTGCCGTCTATGATAATGCGACCACGATCTGGCTCGTAGAGTCGTAGTAGTAAGCTTGTTAGTGTCGTCTTCCCTTGGCCGCTTTCGCCAACCAATGCTAGTTTACTCCCCGGTTTAACAGTAAATGAAATATTCTTAAACACTTCTTCATCTTTTTGATAGGAAAAAGCAATATCTCGATATTCGATCCGGCCTTTTTTAACCTTAAATGCTTTGGCGTTTGGATTATCTGCTATTGAAGGCTGTAACTCCATAACTTTGAAATAATCTTTACTGCCAGCGATCGCATGCTGCGTTTGATCCACTATAAAACTCATACTAAAAATTGGAATCCGCATGAGCATTGCAAACTGAATCAGCAAGAACATTTCGCCTACACTAAAACGACCTCGCAGTGTCTGCCAAAAAATAAAACCCATTATCACAAAGAAAATAGCGTTTAAAATCAGCCGCCGCACAATATCCATAGTGTGCCACTGGCGTGATTGCACATAGGTAATATCAACGTGCTCATGATAGTGATGCTGCAGATGCCGAAGTTCATGCCGCTCTTGAATAAATGATTTCACAACTCGAATTTGCGAAATCGCTTCGGCAAAGCGGCCACTCGCTATATCAGTATGGAGATTTTTCTTTGCTTGGTGTTCCTGCCACTCTTTGCTAGTGATTGTTGTCAGCCACAAAAAGACAGGATAAACCACGAAGAGTAACAAGGCTACTTCCCAGCTGTAATAAGCCACCACAATGAGCGTAAAAATCATTGTCAGAATCATTTGAAAGAAATTGTTGGCGAAAAAATTCATAAAGTTGGTCAACTCAAAGATAGTGCGATTGAGACGGTTGATAATAGTGCCAGTCAACTCTCGATCGTAATAACTTTGAGGCAAACTGAGCAGATGTTGATAATAACGTTCGCTGAGTTGCTTCTTCAGCTTAGCTGCCATAATGTCCCCGTAGTAACCGCCCCAATTTGAAAACAGTGTACCGGCCACATCCGCACCAAAGAGTGCCAAAGCCAACCAAATAGCAAGCCAATAGTCAGGCTGCTGGCCAGCTAATGCACCAGTGACTACATCAGCCACTCCTTTGACAATAAATGGCATAACTTGGTTCGTGAGGGCCAATAAAATCGAAAGGATTGTGATGGCAGCGTAATACGGCCAGAGATTTTTTGGCATAGCCAAGAACTTTCAATAGAGCTTTCATTTGCCTTTATTGTACCCAGCAAACGATAGTCGGAGATATATTGATCTTATATGACTTTTATTTTGAAGCTTGGTTACTACCTTGTTTGTTCTAAAACTATAGAGTAATTTCAGTTGCTGAAACAGCTGATCCAGAGTATTCGCGTGCCATTACATCAAAAGCTTTTTTAGCTTCAGGAACACTATAGAATTGACGCAACTGCTGTTTGCCCATGCTTTTCTCAAGCTCTTCATGACGAGCTAAATAGTCAGCCAGTTCTGTTGCAATCGCCAAACCTTGACCCACTACCTGTATAGTTGGTCCAACGAGTTGCTTAATAGCATTCTGGATAAGATCATAATGTGAACTACAGAGCGCCAATACATCAATACCACCACTTAGAAGTGGGGCTAGATAACCATGCAGCACTGCTTCTAGAGCATGGCTATGCTGCTGACCAGCTTCAATAAGCGGCACAAGTAAGGGGCAAGCTTGTTGATAAAGATGTACAGCAGGTTCTAATCTCATTATTTCAGCGGCATATAGTTCGGCATCCTTTGTGCCGTTTGGAGCAATAATGCCAATCTTATTATTTCGTGTGCGCCCAATGGCAATTTTTGCTAAGGGCGTGGCACTGCCAAATAATATACTCGTTGCTATCGAGGGCTTTAAATGCCAAAACAGGCGAGCATCAGGCACGATAATCAACTTGCAGCCTTCAGCGAGTAGTTTGTTCATGCCTTTTTCTGCAGCTTGATCATTGACGCCACATGCCAAGTAGACGTAATTATGCAGAGGCAGCCGTTCAACAACTGAGCGAAAGGGCACAAGCCCAGCAAAACTTGAATCTAAAATACCTATCTTGCCCATTTGCATATTACCAACAAGTGTACGAGCGTTTTGGCAAAATAGCCAGCAAGGGTATTAAAAAATAAACTCAGCTTTTGTAAGCTGAGAGTGGCCGGATGCAAGTTTGAAAACCTGCATCCGGCCGATGTACCACAGTTGACGGCGCCCTAGCCCGGTTGACTGAAAGGCACTGTGGTACGTTTCTGTTGGCCCCGTTTTCGGCGCCAACAAGCTACTAGAGAGTGAGACCACGTGCTTCATCTCTCCAAAGGGTCGCATAATTATACTACTATACTTTTTATTAGTAAATTTTTGCGCAGATGCACTTTGTCTTCCTAAAAGCTCGACCTTCCCGAGAGGAAGGCAGTGAGCTGTCCAGCGAGCGGACTGTTCTTCTAGGAAGACAAAGTGCATCTGCGCAAAAATTTACTAGACCTTTGTAGCCCGTAGTACATTCGCTGCTTGCAACACCAGGCGATCAATCAGTACATTCACCTCGCTCGTTGTCAACGTCCGATCATGATGCTGCAGATTAATACGAAAAGTTATTTGTTTGTGTTTGATGTCATTTTCGCGCTGATAAATATCAACAGGAGTTATAGTAACTCGTAAGCGCTCGTCATCTACAAAACTTTTTTCAATTAGCTGCAAGACATCACTATAAGTAATCATTTTAGGAATTTTAAAACAAATATCTTGCTCGGTTGAGGGAAAACGTAACAGTGGTTGGTACGCTGAAGCAGGCCGGTTAATGCCATGGAGCATTAGCAAATCAAGTTCGAACCCGCTGACGAAACTTGGTAACTTAAAATTGCGTTTAATTGCCTGACGAAATTCGCCAATAACCCCCAATGACAAACCATTAATAACAATCACAGCTGCTCGTTTTGGTTCAAAGAGTAGGGCAATATTTTGCAGCCACCATTCATCAAATGATGCGCTATGCAGTGGTTGATACATACTATTTTGAAGCTGCAATTCTGATAATAGGTAGGCCAAGTGTTTCTTAGCTTGATAAAAAGGTGAACCATGATAATCTTTAGCGGCCTTTTTTTCGGCTGAAAAAATATAACTTAAACCGATATGCTCACGAGGCAATTGATCATCGCCAATGTCATGCTTATTGTGCGACTTCCCAATTTCAAACATTCCAAAATCATCAAATCCAGCTTTATGGTTCGGATGAACTTTTTCAAGTAAAGATGGGAGGAGGCTCGTACGGATTAGCTGCAGCTCTGGCGAAAGAGCATTACGTAAACGATAAGCTGGTTTATCATCTTGCCCCGTTTTTTCAAGGAGCTTTGCTGGAATAAAGCTATAAGTCTGCAATTCGTTATTGCCCGCTGTGGCAAGCGTGGTACTGATGGCTGTTTTTAGCGCTTCGATAGAAGGATTGGTGACAGCGTGCGAAGGGCGGAGGGGTAATTCGTGCGGCAATTCGCCATATCCATGTAGCCGCCCCACTTCCTCAACAATATCCTCAGCAATTTCAAGATCAGTCCGCCAAAATGGTGGCGTGATGGTCAGTTGATCTTGATGAACGTGCACACTCATTTCAACATTGGTAAGCAATTTTTTAATTTCCGCAGCGTGCAATTGGCTGCCTAAACGGTCATTAATAAACTGGACATTTGTTTTAATAGGAGGAGCAGGGAGTGGCGCCTCAATACCCAATTCAGTAGCGAGATTCGCATTAGCGTGTTCCCCCATCAACGTTACAGCTTTGGCTAACACAATTCGTGCCTGCTCTCTACTCTGGCCTTTGCTAAAGCGAGTAGCGGCATCACTAAAAATACCGTGTATCATAGATGTCCGACGGATCGCAAACATATCAAAATGAGCAGATTCAATAATGATAGTACGAGTATGCTCATCAACTTCGCTATTGGCACCGCCCATTATGCCACCCAATCCAATTGCATGATGGCGGCTTGCAATCAGCATTGCTTGCGAATGTGGCTCAATTGTCTTACCGTCGAGCAAGGTAAGGGTTTCACCTTGATGCGGCAAGCGAATAATCAATTCAGCCGTCTGAGCATTGTCCAGTGCAGCCACTTTGTCATAATCAAAGGCATGCAATGGCTGTCCGCTTACGTACATTAAGTAGTTGGTTATATCTACCACATTGTTAATCGGCCGGATACCTACTCGTTTCAAATGCGATTGGATAAGAATTGGTGATGGTTGAACGCGAACATCACGCATAATTGCCACATTGTAGGCTGGTACGAGCATGGGGATCTCATTTTGCACCTTTACTGAAAGCGGCTCAGCAGTAGCTCTCAAAAGCCCGCCAGCCTCAAGTAGATACCACTGGGGCGAATGAAAAGGCCGCCCCTGAATACCAGCGATCTCTCGTGCAACACCTATAACGCCGAAACAGTCAGGACGATGGGTGAACATCTTATTTTCAATGTCGATGATTACATCATCAAGTTCATACGCTTCAGCTAACAAGGTGCCAGGCGCAGCATCAGTATCTAGTTTCAATACCCTTTGGTGATCATCATTGATATCAAGCTCTTTACCAGAAGCAAACATACCGTTGCTCATTTCGCCACGCATCTCGCGCGCTTCCATAACCACGGGGTAGCTGGTGCCTTTAGTGCTTGGCACTGTTTGACCGGGCGCTATCCAAGCAACTTTATCACCCACATTAAGCTCACTATCACCTGACACTACCTGCACTTCCTCACGACCATTAGTCATTTGATACACATTCAGGCGGTCAGCGTTTGGATGCGGTTTGGCTTCGATAATTTTTACAACCTCGATGCCATAGTGTTTTTGGCGAAGGTCAATCACTTCTTCAACTGCACCAAGTTGCGCACCGATTTTAGCTACCAAGGCTTCCACTGGCAGATCAACAGAAGTAAATTTTTGAATAAGCTTTAGTGAAATTTTCATATTATTTGAACTGCTTTAAAAATGCTAATTTACCAGACTGAAAATAACGCACATCTTCGATAGCATGTTTCATCATCACTAAGCGGTCAAGCCCAAAACCCCAAGCGAACCCTGTGTATTCACGCGGATCAATGCCACCTTCTTGTAAAACATTAGGATGAATCATGCCACAGCCAATGAGCTCAATCCAACCTTCTTGGCCACATATAACGCAGCCTTTTTTGTGACAAAACGGACAACTGAGGGCAAATTCAAAACTTGGCTCAGTAAACGGGAAATAGGCTGGCTGAGTGCGAAACTCAATCTCCGTTTTATAGTAGGCCTCCAAAAAACTTTGTAAGGTCGCGAGTAAATGCCCGGCGTTCACCTTTTTATCTACATAGACTCCTTCTACTTGATTGAGTGTGTGCTCATGCCGCGGGTCAAGATCTTCATTGCGAAAACAACGGCCAATAACAACCGCGCTTATCGGCGGCTTATACCACCGGAGAATACGGTTTTGCATGGTGCTAGTGTGCGCTGGAGCGATCAAGCCTTCATCGGTCATAAAGGTGTCATAATCATCACGGGCCGGATGCCCTTCTGGAAAATTCAGGGCACCAAACATATGATAATCATCATCAAGCTCGCGAGAATCATGCACGATATACCCCATGCGGTTAAAAATACTAGCGACTATTTCTCGTTCAGTGGTGAGCGGATGGCGACTACCGTGCTCGACCGTTAGTAAACGAGGCCGTTTTTCAACTGGTACATTACAATCAAATGGTGCCGTCACATCAATGGGTTCAATCAAAGCAGTAGAAAGCTGGTCTTCATGATTAACCACCAACTGCTCAAGCTCAACCCGGAGTTCATTAATAGCCTTACCATAAGCCGGCCGTTCATCGGGTTCTAATTGTTTCATCGCATTATAAAGCTGCTTGAGTTCGGGCGCTTTTAAAATATCGCGCTTGTTTTCAAGTTGTTCCAGGCGTGCTTTTAGCGTTTGGGTAATGACAGTGATGGTGTCTTTCATGGACATACTTTTACTTGAGGCTAGTATAGCGGCTTACTCGAGAAAAAGATAGCCGAGAAGACGCCGAGGCCCTCACCTATTGATCGGTAAGGGCCTCTTGGCCATATTCCTCTTCTTTAGCCCTCCCCGATCAATCAAAGCTAACTGGCCCCATCCCTTGTCCTTCACGATTGACAAGATAAGCACTGTAACCCTGAACCAAATAACGGTCAACTTCACAGGCCATATACACAGCCTGGTTGATCACATCTGTCCGCGTATACCCCCAAACGCCGGCAAGGAGTGTAATATTCTCAATGTCTACCTCATCTACTTCTGTTTGGAACTTGGCTGACGTAGGATGGTTTTGATCGCTCTGTGCATTCTTAGATGACCAAAGTCGAGATAGCCATGGCCAAAGTCCTCTGTTAGTTTTTGTGGGAGCAAGGCGCAGTGCAGAGAGGTTTCCCTGTGGGTCGATCAGCCGCACATTTCCCCTGCCCTGCATACTGAAATAGACCTTTACGCCATTGCGCAGAGCGTACGCTAGTGCTTCTTGAACGGTGAGATTTCGAGATTCCTGAACGTGTCGCAATTTTTCTTGCACCGCAGTAGTTAATCGCACAATGAGTAGCATTGTAGTACTCCTACGCTGTTTTGAAGAATAGGCAATAATTACTATACAATGCAGCGATATTCATCGCAAATTCTCGCCGAGATGTCCCAAGCTCACTAAATGACGATGCGTTTTATGAACATACTAACCCACCGCCGCTTCCTCTTCCCAAACGCAGCCTTTCCGGTGGTGCTACCTGACCTTTTGGTCAGTAGCAGGGTTTGGGAAGAGGAAGCAGCGGTGGGTTAGATGAATATATGACAAAAAATGCTGTTTATTGTATAATTATAATGTACGACGACTACCGTGCGGCACCCTACAGAAAGGCAGATTATGTCTACAAGATGGATTGCCCTCGTTGTATTGCTGCTATGGAGCCTCGTTGGTTGCCAGCGCCCAATCGTTGAAGGCACTGAAACAGCAGCCTCTACCCCTCAAACCACGACACAATCCAGCGAATCAGTGCCCACCAATGCACCGTCCACCACTCCCAGTCTTATACCGGTAACCATTCCGTTGCCCGTCTGGGAGCCAACCGACGTCGAAGGTTTTAGTGAAGCCTTAGTGGCACGCCTTCTCGAAGTTGCTCAAACAGCGGGAGCCAAGACAACCCTGGACCCACAGAATGATGTGCGCATGATTACCCCTGAGAAAGTCTACTCCTGCAGTGCCCTACAAGGCGGCGAAGAAGACAAGCGTTTTGTCGGCAACGACTACTCTGAAAGGCCAGCTGCATTCTGGTGCGGTAGCGACAATTCCTGGGAAATCTACATCCACGAGTTGGCGTTGCACGACGTTGAAGGACTGGTTACTGGTGGTGCTCAATTTGCCATCATCGCAGCAGTTGGTGACTACATTCTTGACGCGAATGGCAAGTCAGATGCGAGCACAGCGTGCGGCGCTGGCTTTCTGGCTGGAGCACTGGAACAACAAGCAAACATCAGTACCGCACAGCTTCACGCTTGGCGCAATCTATTACCAAGCGCTGATCAACCCTTCTACGACAATGGTGTGACGAACGGTCTGACTGCTTGCTGATTTATACCTTTACTTGGTTGGCGAGGTTTGCTCGCCAACCAAGTAAAGTACGATAGTCGCTGTACATTTTTGATATTATTACAATTTTGTATTGTGACAGACTGTTAACTACGTATATAATTAGTTTGTACGATGACGGAATCGGCGGTCTGCCTGGTCCGTTTGGCATACGACTACAGAAAGAGGTTCTTGTGACAGAGCCCATAATGTCTGAGCCCATTCGTAAGCGTCCCCTTCCTGGGTGGCTGATCGCCATCATAGTTACAACTGTAATTGCTCTTTTGGCACTTGGCACTTGGGGACTCATTGCACTATTTGGTGACGATACTCCTCCACAAATCAATGGGCAGCCGCAAGTAGCTCCCAGTACTGCACCAGAACAACCAAGTGCAGTAGCTACACCTGGCAATTGCGCGGTGAACGCTAGCAATCTGCAAATGCCCGAATGGCATGGTGACGCCTGTCAGTATACTGGCGATGCGCTTGGCCTTCTCACCAGGGGATCGAACAAAAGTTCAATCGCAACACCAGGCTACGAACTGATCATGCCTGAAGAGTTGAGCTCAGTTCCTTGCAACCGTGAGCAAATTACTGGCGCAGAGCAAGTGTGGCTACAGTGGTGTATCGAAGGCTACTTCGTCGGAATGAAGTCAATGATCACGAAGAGCATGAACCAATGGGGAGAAGATGTCACTTTTGGTGCTATCTCAGCCAGCTATGGCGCAATGGCACTAATTGAAAACAACCAGCCGTACTCCGCTGGGAACGCAGCCTGTGTAGCAGGTGAGGTCATCAGTTCACTCAACGATTTAGGAGTACTTCCTACTGAGAAGGCGCGCAAGATACAGGAAGCGTACTTCTACGATGAGAGCGAAGACGAGCCTGAGAATTTCAGGCGAGCCTACATTCGTGAACTGACATACCCACTCTGCATCATATAGGTTAGGTATCCACCGTACTGCCGCTAAGAATCAGCGGCAGTACGGTGAATCATGTGATCGTATTTATTAAAATTTTACTGCTACAAATAGAGTATACTTAAAATTATGGCAACAACATTCTCTTTTGATATCGTCAGTGATTATGATGTCGCTGAGATGAACAACACCATCGATCAAGCTCAGCGTGAGCTTGGCAATCGGTACGATTTAAAGGGTACGAGCGCCAGCTTATCATTTCGAGATACCGACAAAACAGGGCTAAAGATAATTGGTGATAGCCAATACCATATCGAGACGATAGTAGATATGGTGCGCAAAAAACTGGCTGCACGTGGTTTGAGCCAAAAAATACTTGATATCAGCAAAGAGCCGGTGGCCAGCAATCTAAAAGTGAGTCAGGACGTTCCTTTTAAAAAAGGCCTGGATCAGGATAAAGCCAAGAAGATTACGACGCTTATTCGCGAACACTTTCCGAAAATTAAAACCCAAATACAAGGCCCGGAAGTCAGAGTCTTCAGCCCAAAAAAAGATGAACTTCAGGCTATTCAGCAATTGCTTGAAAAACAAGATTTTGACTTTCCAATTCACTTTACCAATTACCGCTAGATTTACAGTATAAACATCACGTAAGCAACAGCGGCAATAAGCACAACAGCAATAATAATCGCCCAAAAAATACCGCCGCTGGTCGTTTTTTTCTGGCCTTGCAGTAAGGTTGCCGCCTGGCTGTCGTCATTCTCAAGCGAGCGTTTATTCAGACGATATGTTAAGTCAGCGGTCACCCGGCTACTTAATTGTGTACGAGGTTCGTTTTGTTTAATATATAAAGCCATATTTAGAGTATAGCAAGGTTCTATTCGTCTGTGTGTATTTCTGCATGCTCATGATAGTGCGACGCGTTAGTATGTTGCCTACTATCAATAAACTGATGTAATTGCAGCGTCATATAACCCACCAATACCACTGCTATCAGCAGAATGGCGGCTTGAATATTACTTAGACGTGCGTTTTCTTTTTGATGAATAGTCGGAATAATGTCAGACGCTGAGATATAAATAAAGAAGCCGGCGGTCAGCGCCAGAAGTACTGGCATAGGCAAACTAAGCTGTTGCCCGGCACCAAACACTATAATTGCACCTACGATTGTCGCTAAAGCACTGAAACAATTAACCAGTAGGATTCTGCTGCGCTTCATGCCTTTACTGAGTAACAAGCCAAAGTCACCAATTTCTTGTGGAATTTCATGAGCCGCCACTGCTAATGTGGTCACCACACCAGTAGCGGGACTGACCAAGAAGGCAGCACCAATCGCTAAACCATCAATAAAATTGTGCAGTGTATCTCCCACAATGATGAGCGCTCGATTCGCTTGGTCTTCTTTGGTGTCATGCTCGTGGTGATGATGGAACCAACGCAAGAAACGCTCCATCACAAAAAATAGCAGAAAACCTACCAGTGCCCACCAAAGTGTTCTATCATCTCCCGCCTCAACTGCTTCCGGGAGTAGGTCAATAAAACTAACTGCCAATAATGCTCCCGCCGCGAATGGTACAGCCATTTTTTGTAAATACCGAGCACCTACTTTACTGTACAAGAGGTACAGACCTCCTAACAATGAAAAAATACTGCCGATTAGGGCAAAAAATATAAGTAAGAGCCATTCATTCATAATAATTACTATTTTAGATATTTTGTTTTAAGTTGCAAATGCGTCGCATTAATTTTACATTTTACGATCCCCTACTCTACAACCTGAGGCTCTACACTCCTTTTAGGGCGGGCAGCTCCCAAAAATGTTTTTTCTTGTATTCAAGAAAAAAATTTTAGGGGCGGACCGCGTGACAGGACCCCTTCTATAGGAGTGTAGGGGATCGTAGACACTACCTAATGATTTATCTCAAATTCCACACATGCTATACTGCGCATATTGCATATTATAATAATTTCAAGGAGGGTTCCTATGGCAAAAACTAAAGCCGCACCGGTGAGCAAAACCATCTCACTGAGTGGCGAATTAGTACTCGGCGCGCTAATTGCAGAGCTTATTGGCTCGTTTGTCTTAGCATTCGCCGTACTTAATACACAAGGCAATGCGGTTATCGCGGCAATTACAATGCTCATACTACTCCTTATGCTTAGCCGACTTTCCGGCGGCCACATTAACCCGGCGGTTACTGTAAGTCTTTGGGCAACACGACAAATTGGCTGGATCCGTGCTGTTGGTTACCTTGTAGCCCAATTACTAGGAGCGATGTTGGCAGTAGTTATTGCTTCGCGTTTTATCGATCCAAACGCGGTTGATCCTATGACTGGCGCCCAAATGAAACTCTTTGCCATTGAAGCCAAAGATGAATGGCGACCATTCTTCGCAGAACTTGTCGGCGCGATCATCTTCGGTTTTGGTGTTGCCGCAGCCTTTCTGGGCAAAAAAGAGGGTTTCGATGCCGCATTTACCGTTGGTGGTGCTTTATTGCTTGGTCTCGTCATTGCTATCTCTGGTTCAAATGGCCTCCTTAATCCAGCCGTAGCACTCGGCGTTGGAGCATTGGATACAAAACACTGGCTTGGTGTAGTCGCCTATGGTGCCGGCCCCTTACTTGGCGCAAGTATAGGAGCACTACTCTACAAGCTTTTGCAGTCCGATATTGCACTTGGTGTGAAAAAATAGTTCTGCTTCGTCAAGTAAAACGGCCACTCGGTGGCCGTTTTTGTTTTTCCAAAATACACTGTCTAATTCGCCCTGGAGCCAAATCGCCAGCTCAATCTTCAAGCCGTGGCTTATCCAGACCTACTGGCTGCTCAATAACCGCTGCTTGACCGGTAATCTTTACAACATCTTTATCCACCTTCTTAAGCTCACGATGGGCATTGTTAAAATGGCCAACGGTCGTACCGAGAGAGTTGCCTAATTTTTGCATAAGTTGATCATACATTTCAAGATGACGACCGAGTTGGCCAACGCGTATTTGAATATCTTTAGCCTGTTCTTCAATTTGCAGGCTCCGCAAACCTTGCAGTACGGTTTGCAAATAAGCCATGAAGGATGTTGGTGAAACGATAATCACATGTTTGTCACGAAAAGCATATTCAATGAGATCTCTGGCACTCGCCGTGCCGGTACCAATCTTGTTGGTTAGCAAATCATAATAAATCGCTTCACTTGGAATAAACATAAAGGCAAAATCCATCGTGCCTTCATCCGCCCGGATGTATTTGCTTGTTTCATCAATGCGAGTTTTCAAATCGACTCTGATAAGCTTCAATAATGCTTCGCGGTGTAATTTATCTTTTTCGTCTACCAATCGGTTGTAATTTTCAAGGCTAAATTTAGAATCAATCGGCAGCATTTTTTGTTTATCAAGATAAATCACTGCATCCACCACTTCTCCATCTTTAAATTTATGCTGCAGCGCAAAACGATCTGGCGGCAACACATTCTCAAGCACTGATTGGAGGTAAAATTCACCAAGTACACCACGTTGTTTTGGATTTTGCAGCACGTTTTGAAGGAGTTTCAACTCATCGGCGACATCAACGACTCGTCTGTTTGTTTCATCTAACTTAGTTAAGCGTTCAGTTACTTCTGTAATAAGCTTGGTGCTTTGACTAAATTGTTTCATAATTGATTCGCGCATCATGGTTTGGTTTTTATCAAGGCGATCAGTCAGTTGTGACTGTAGGCCATCTTTTAGCTGACTAATCCCCTCTGTTAACGACACAATATCTTGTTTAAGCATAGTGGTTGCGCCGTCTTGCTTCAGTTCACGAAAACGGCGGTCAAGCACGTAAGCTACAATTCCAAAACCCGCAATAATAAGGAGCAGCAGAATAATAAGCATCGTTTCACCCATGCTCCTTAGTATAGCGTACATCTATAGAAGTGTAGAAGAATAAACCACACGCGCAATGGTTATTTAATTAATGGATTTGCAAACTAGGCAATCAGCGTTAAGCGCACAACCACAACCAGGGCTATTGCGAGCAATACACTTAACATAAATACGCGGATTCGCATGATCCAGTAGAATAAAAGGTATGCAATCGCGAAAAGCAGTGCTGAAAATATATAGTATTCAAAAATACTGTTGGTAGCTAAATCACCGACATAGCGTATAAAACCCCAAAGCGTCGCTGCTACTCCCACTACAATCAATAAAGGACGAAATACCTGCCAATTAACCAATAAAACAATGGCCAGGAGCGAAATAATTCCCGTAGCAATATAATAAGCGGTTACACCCCCGTTCGAACATACTCCAAATGAATCTGCAGAACGACAAAAAACGGGTTCAATAAAAAAACGTTCAAGTAAAAAACTAATCGCAGGAATGAATACCCCAACCGCCAAGCCCAGGAGTGCAATCTTAATAACCTCAATTCGCGAAGCTCCTATGTAAAATGACTGATCGTTCAGCTCTTCAGCTAGGGTTTCATTCTCACTTGCCATTGTAACTCGCTTATAAGGTTAGATAATACTTTTGCTCATTTTACTAAAAATGTTTCGTAGATGGCAAATCTTTTTTAAAAAACGAACGTCCATACCATAGAAGCGCCGCTAATAACGCACAGGCGAAACCTCCTAGTACATCAATTGGTGTATGCACAAGAGCCAGGACACGCCCCAGCGCTACTAAACAGCTAAAAATTAGTAGCAATCCACTGAGGCGACGGTTCTTAGTGCTCGCCCAAACGATAAAAGTAATAGCAAAAACCAGGAGCACATGGTCGGAAGGAAAACCGGGATTGTTTAAATAGGCAGCTTTTGGTTCAAGCCCTAAAGCCACGAATGGCCGCTCGCCTTGATAAAACAAACTGGCGATTTTAGCTAACAACAACGCCGTGAGACCGGTTAAGAGTCCTCGCGTAATTCGTTGATAACGCACCGTTTTTGGCAACCGGAGCATGGCCCATGCGCCAAGAAACACGATTGGGACAACCAAAAGGTCAGCAATAAATTCTATAAGAAGATCAATGAAGTACATAATTCTCCTTTAGCATATACCGCTCAGCTGAAAATTCAAGCGCTCTTTTTGCTCCACTTCACGTACCACACTTTCCTCTTCCAGGGAGGTGGAGTTTCTATAAGGTAATGGTTCACTGGCGTGCTGGCTGATGGCGATTATGAAGCCAGGAACTCAGAAATGCAAAACCAATAATACCAATACCAACTGTGCCCGTGATTGCTTCAGGTATTTCATATGCTATACCAATTAAAAGCATGACTGCAAGTGCGCCAATCGCATAATGCGCACCATGGTCAAGATAGCGGTATTTACCAAGCGTGTGCCGACGCACCATGTGGATAGTCATCGAGCGCACCCAAATAGCGCCCACGCCAAGACCAATTGCAATCAATACCACCATTTTAGTAATAGCAAAAGCACCAATCACCCCATCAAACGAAAAACTTGCATCTAAAACTTCGAGATAGATAAAATTAAAAAATCCGGCTCGCATGATGTCTTTACGCGTTTGATGAGCACGGTTGCTTTTTTGTTTATCTTCGAAAAGACTTGCTAAGGCATGGATGCCCAAGAATATGATAATGCCCATAAGGCCCGCCGAAAGCACTTCGAATTTATGGCTACCCGCAAGTAGTTCAGTAACGAGCATTAGCGTCATAAGTCCCAAAATAACCTCGAACTGGCGAAGTTGGCCAACTTTTATGAGTGGCCGTTCGATAACCGCGATCCAATGGATTTTTCGTTCTTGGTCAAGTATAAATTCCAAGAAAATCATGAGCAGAAACATGCCACCAAATGAAGC
>JARIHL010000036.1 GCA_029288315.1 Candidatus Saccharimonadota bacterium | reverse complement strand
TCTACACCTATTAAGTCGTCGGCAGCGTCAGATGTGTATAAGAGACAGCCCTCATACGTCAGTAACTCGCAAACCGCAAGACGTTAAAATGGGAAGTGGCAAAGGTAATCCAGAGTTTTTTGTGGCTAAAGTTAAAGCTGGTACAGTTATGTTTGAAATGAAGGGCGTTCAGGAAGAGACTGCTCGTGAAGCCATGCGGCTTGCGGCCCATAAACTACCTGTTAAAACAAAATTTATTAAGCGCGAGGAGGTCTAAATCATGGCACGCACTATAGAAGACCTCAAAAAACTTTCGATCAAAGAGCTTCAAGAGCAAGTTATTGAGCTAAAAAAACAACTCGTTGAGCAAAAGCGCTCTCGTGCGGCCCGGGAGCTTGCTAATCCACATGCAATTAAGAAGACTCGTCGGCAAATTGCCGTTGCTTTAACGCTTATCAATGAACAAACGAAACAAGCTGAAAGCAAACCTGAAAAGATAACAAATCTGCCGAATAAATCGGCACAATTAAAGAAAGAGGAGGCTTAAGATGGCACGGAAAATCGTAGGCACCGTCACCTCTGATATTCAAGATAAGACTATCCAGGTAGCGGTTGCTCGTCGGGTTACGAACCCAGTATATGGTAAAAAATATACAGTAATTAAGAAGTTCGCAACACATGATGAGAATAATGAAGCTCATCGTGGTGATAAAGTTGAGATTATTGAATCTCGCCCCATTAGCAAACGAAAAGCCTGGAAACTCAATCGAATCATTGAGACTGGCCATGTCGCAACTGAACTAAAGGAAGAAGAGGCTTAAGTTATGATTCAGCAAGAATCTCGCCTCAAAATTGCTGACAACAGCGGTGCAAAGGAAATCCTTTGTATACGCGTTCTGGGCGGAACTCGTCGTCGGTATGCTCATGTTGGTGACATAATAGTCGCTACTGTTAAAGATGCTAATCCGGCTGGTAACGTAAAGAAAAAAAGTGTTGTCAAGGCAGTCATTGTCCGTACAACAAATGCTATTAAGCGTAAGGATGGCTCCACGATCCGTTTTGATGAAAATGCGGCAGTGATTATTGGTGATGATAAAAACCCAAAAGCAACGCGCGTATTTGGCCCAGTGCCGCGAGAATTGCGCGATCATGGCTATATGAAGATCATTTCACTTGCCCCGGAGGTACTTTAGTATGACGGCCAACCAACCAACTATGAAAATCAGACGCGATGATACGGTCAAGATCATTTCTGGTGCACTAAGAGGTAAAACTGGCAAGGTGCTGCGCGTTCATCCGGCTACTCAAATGGTAACCATTGAAGGAATTGGTCTTATGAAGCGTCACATTAAGCCCAGCCAGGTAAATCCACAAGGTGGCACTAAAGAAATTCATAAACCAATGCCTGTTAGTAAAGTTTCGTTAGTCATTGATAAAGATAAAACAGCGCGCATCGGCTACCACATTAAAAAGGATGGTACCAAAGTACGGGTGGCGCGCAATCACGGTAATAAGGAGATAAAATAATGGCTAAAACAAGTGTTATCTCTCCTGTTCCACGCCTGAAACTACTCTATCAAAAAGAGCTTGTGCCACGCCTTCAAAAAGATCTTGGTTTGCAAAATGTTAATCGTGTGCCAAAGCTAGAGAAAATTGTCCTTAATGTCGGCATTGGTAAGCACAAAGACGACAAACGATACTACGAACTGGTCGTTAATACTTTGCGCAAAATAACTGGTCAGCAGCCAATTGACCGCATTGCCCGCAAGTCAATTGCTGCATTTAAGATACGTGCTGGGATGAATCGTATTGGCGTGAGCGTGACACTACGCGACAAGAAGATGTACGAGTTTATGGATCGTCTCATCAACATTGCCCTCCCTCGTGTTCGCGACTTTCACGGTGTGCCTCATAAAGCATTCGACACCTCAGGTAACTATTCGATCGGGATAGTTGAGCAGTCTATTTTTCCAGAACTTAATTTTGAAGATACCCAACTATTACATGGTTTACAAATTAATTTCGTTATTAATGCAGCTGATAAAACGCATAGTAAGGCTCTCTTGCAAGCGTTTGGTATGCCATTTGAAAAAGAGGAGAAACGTTAATGGCTAAGAAATCTATGATTGCCCGCGATAAAAAACGTCAGATAATGATCGCTAAGTATGCTGCAAAACGTACTGAGCTTAAAGCTGTCGGCGATGGAGAAGGCCTGCAATTACTACCGCGTAATTCTAGCCCAACTCGCTGGAAGAACCGTTGCATGGAGACTGGCCGTCCACGCGCCTATATGCGCCGCTTCGGCTTAAGCCGTATTGAATTTCGTAGTCGAGCAAGCAAGGGAGAAATCCCTGGCGTAACAAAGGCCAGCTGGTAGAAGGAGTTATAGGAAGATGAGTATGCTTTCAACTGATCCAATCGCAGATATGCTGAGCCGTATTCGGAATGCTGCAGCTGTCGGCAAACACCAAATTGTGTTGCCGCACAGTACTATTAAACAAACAATCGCTCTTACCTTGAAGCAAGCCGGGTATCTCTCAGATGTTAAGGTAATAGAGAATAAACCACAGGCTAGCCTTGAGATTTTGCTCAACGAACCAGGCCAAAACTCGGTGATTACCGAGATTGTACGCCTGAGTAAACCAGGCCGGCGCGTCTATGCCAAAGCTGATGAAATCCCCCATGTCAAAAACGGTCGTGGTGTCGTTTTGGTCTCGACGAGCAAAGGTGTCATGACTGGCCAAACAGCTAAGAAGCAGCGGCTTGGTGGTGAATTAATTTGTAAAGTGTATTAAGGGCTAGAACCCTCATTAAGAAAGGAATATGATGAGTCGAATCGGAAAACTACCTATCCAGATTCCATCGGGTGTGACAATCACGGTCGACCAAGACATTATTACTGTCACTGGTCCGAAGGGCAAACTCTCTCAACCATTGCTTTCACATGTTGCTATTGTGATTGAAAATGATGTTCTGACGGTTACCCGCAAGTCAGACGAAAAGATAGCCAAAGCTCAGCATGGGTTAATGCGGGCGCTTTTAAATAATCTCGTGCTTGGTGTTACGAAAGGTTTTGAGAAAAAGCTTGAAGTCAATGGTGTTGGCTACCGAGTAAGTGGTGGTGGTCAAAATCTTAATCTGACCCTTGGCTTTTCACATCCGGTAACCTATGCAGCGGCTGAAGGAATCCAGCTCACGGTTGAAAAAAACCTCATTACTGTATCAGGCCTCGATAAACAGCAAGTTGGCCAAGTTGCTGCTGAAATTCGGGCGCTTAAAAAACCTGAGCCCTATAAAGGCAAAGGCATTAAGTATACTGATGAAACAATTATACGTAAGGCCGGGAAGACAGGAGCTAAGTAGGTGCTATGAGTAAAATGGCAAAAAAATTAGTCAACCAGCTGCTTCGCAAAACTCGTGTTCGAGCGCGCATGAATGGTAATGCACAACGTCCGCGTTTGAGCGTATTTATCAGTAACCAGCATGTAAGTGCTCAAATTATTAATGATGAGCAGCAAAAAACCCTTGTCAGTAGCACGACAGCAATTAATAAAACTGCTGGCAGCAAAACCGAAAAAGCGGCTTGGGTAGGTGCAGATATAGCTAAAAAGGCCAAGAAAGTAGGCCTGAAGCAAGTTGTATTCGATCGTGGTGAGCGACAGTACAAACGTCGGCTTCAAGCACTTGCTGACGCAGCTCGTAAAGCTGTCTCTTATACACATCTGACGCTGCCG
>JARIHL010000027.1 GCA_029288315.1 Candidatus Saccharimonadota bacterium | reverse complement strand
TGTAGGGCAATGAGCCGACGAATAATTTAGTTGCCATTACTAACTTTCCTCTCGTTCGTGAGGTAAGCTGGCAACGTTATCGGTCAACCAGTTAGCTGCTCCTCGTTCGAAACCTAATTAAAATACTTTTCTAGAACCGATCTTCTTACAATCTTTAAGCAGCATTTTTCTAGCAATGTTATTATAACACGATCCTCAGTAAATTAAACCGTAATAATTTTTACAAATCTACTCATAAATCAAAAAAATGTCCTTCGAAGACACTATTGTCTGTACTACCCCCACTTCTCTTCCCGAACCGCGTGCCTGACCAAAAGGTCAGGCACGCCACCGGAAAGGCTGTGTTCGGGAAGAGAAGTGGGGGTAGTACAGTGCTATTGTTTGACCAGAATAACGCAGTTTGAAAATGCACATGAGGCAGAATTTGATAGCCACGTTATAATTGTTTTAATAGAGTGAATGACGCTGTCGCGCTGGAAACATAGCCAAAAAAAGCCTATGCTAAAATAAAGCCCCATGAAAAAAAACCATTACACTAAGCTTAACTACAGAGATACTGATGTTGTGCTGCGCATCACTCGAGATGTGCGTTGGATTGGTATTGCAACGGTTGCGCTTTTTTACCCACTTGAAAATGAACACATTTTGCCAGTGCTGGCCCTTATTGTCTTGAGTATTTTATATAACCTTATCCAATATACAAAGTGGTTTAGTAGAATGACAGCTAAAATTTCTGCTTTGAAAATTCTAACAATGGATTATGTCTTGCTGTTTATTTTAGTGCTGCTAACAGGTGGCATTAACAGCCCATACTACTTTTACCTCGGTCTGCCACTTATTATTGCCGCTTATTGGTTTGGCCGCTTAGCCGTATTGCAGCTGGCAGCCATCAGTATCGGGTCTTCAGTGGTGGCCATCATTTATTCATTATATTCACCCAGCGAGGTCTCAGTCTTGCAACGCGCCGTCGGCTATATTGCTACATTAAGTATGATAGGCTTACTTGTTAATCGGCTTACTATCTCAGAGCGTACGCAACGAAACGTTGCCATGTTATCCAGAGAACAAGCTGATACCGAACGCACACGGCTTTTATCACTTATAAATAGTATGGCTGATGCAGTTATTGCTACGGATAAAGAAGGGGTAGTTTCGGATTATAATAGTGCTTCGCTGGACTTGCTCAACACGAATAAGCAATTAAAAGGTCAGTCAATCCAAACATTATTTAACTTTCAAAGATCAAACACTGAGCGGTTCGATATTATTAAATATGCCAAAAAACAAAAAATTACCATGAAGCGAGAGGATCTACATTTTATTAATAACAATAAAGAGAAGGTTAATCTTTATGTCAGTGTATCCCGGATTGCTCCACTCGAAACAAATGCCCAAGAAGGTTTTATTATTATGTTGCGCGATATTACCAAAGAAAAATCACTTGATGAACAACGAGATGAATTTATTTCAGTTGCGTCTCACGAGCTACGCACACCGCTGGCCATTGCCGAAGCAAATATATCAACTGCTTTACTGCCACAACTCAGTGAAAAAATAGATCCACAAATACGCCAATTACTTGGCCAAGCCCATGACAATATTATCTTTCTGGGCAAACTAGTGAAAGATCTCACTACGTTGGCTGAAGCCGAAAAAGATGTACTGAGCGTACAAGTAGCGGTAGTGAATGCGAAAGATCTTGTTGAACAGCTCTTAAAAGACTATGAAACACGAGCCGCCGAGAAAGGCCTACAGCTTAAACTAGCTGTGGAAGATAACCTACCACCAATCGTTACAAGCGAGCAACATATTCGTGAAATTTTACAGAACTTTATAACCAATGCACTTAAGTACACGCAATCCGGCACTATAACACTTGGTGCACAGCGCACACCAGAAGCGCCTGATAATCTAACGTTTAGCGTACAGGATACCGGTATCGGTATTTCAACAAGCGACCAAAAACATCTTTTTTCAAAATTTTACCGTTCCGAAGATTATCGAACGCGAGAAACTGGTGGCACTGGGCTTGGATTATACATTACGCAAAAATTAGCTCAACGTCTGAATGCGTCTATATGGTTTGAGAGTAAATTAAATGAGGGTTCTACTTTCTACCTCAGAGTGCCACCTTTTAGTAAGCTTAAGCGTGATCAAGGCCAAGTGATCACCGCACAAGTAGATAATGTGCTTAGTAATATTTAAAAGAAGGTAATAAGGCTGGCTTGAGTCTTTTTGCAACATGCATTACCATAACTACAATGTAATAGGATAGTATCGTGGTTATACCAATCGCTGGCGTATCGCAATTTATTTTAGGGCTCGTACTGCTCATCGCTTGGGTATTCATTCAACAGCATAGAAAAAGAGGCAATGCGCCAGCCATAAAAAGCGTCGCTTACTTTGAGAGCTATTTTATACACTTTGCCTGTTTTAATTTTATTCTTGCCGCTCCTCATCTTGTACTATTTTTTGCACCTGAAACATTTCCAGTTGTGATGGGTATAGGCTACACTGTGGCTCATTTGTTTGTATTTATTGCATTGGGCTATCTCTCTAGGATGACTGTTAGCCTTATACCGCGTATAGCCAGATTTGAAAAAGCAGTTTTTGTTTTCTGGTTAGCATTTGGCGCTGTTGTTGGTGTGCTTAATACGCTATTTGCAACATTACAGAATCAGCCAACATTTAATTTTGCAACTGGCCTGACGGAATTTCATATTCCTGATTTTATTGGCATAATTTTTGGCAATGCCAGCCTGCTGGCCTACGTGCCCTTGATTGTGCTTTTTACGATAAGTGTCTTTAAAAATAGAGGCCCTAAACGAACTCGAGCCCTGTTGTTTGCTTTTGGTATGCTTATAATAATGGTAGCCGGTCCACTGCATGCAGTCGCCAGAGATTGGCAAACATATGTTAGTGCTGATCTTTTTAATGTAATCGGTGTAGTGCTCGTGGCAATAGGGATTATAATTCAAATAGATGAAGGCTTTTCTGCCAAAGCTTCTAATGAAGTAATCCAGCCATCTCGCAGCGTAGAGTAGACGGGTAACGCACAAAACTAAACGAGTTAATTGTGAGTCATGTCTTGCATGAGGAGTGATACTTCCTCAAACTATTTACCATGCCCCTCATTATCTCTTCCAAACGCCGCCTTTCCTGCGGTGTCACCTGATCTATTTTGATCAGTGACACGGTTTGGAAGAGATAATGAGGGGCATGGTAAATAGTAGATTTTTTGCTTATTTGTATTATAATTATGCCCAAATGAAGCGATTTTATTGGTGGCATCAACGTCTTCGGTCAATTCGCAGAATGCCCAGACGAAAACAATTACTTCTTTTTATAGGCATACCAGTTGCAGTATTGGCAATCATAGCTATTATCACAACGGTTGTTTTTGCTGCCTCGCTTTCATCCAAAGAGAATATTATGAACCGCAACAAAACGGGCGTGACTCTGCTTGATAGGAATGGCAAAGTTTCTTATGAGTTTCACAACGCCCATACCCTGTCTCTTATACACATCTGACGCTGCCG
>JARIHL010000022.1 GCA_029288315.1 Candidatus Saccharimonadota bacterium | reverse complement strand
CGGCAGCGTCAGATGTGTATAAGAGACAGTCGCATAACTGCTGGTCCGGCAATTGAGCGGGCGGGAGATTTGGCTAGTTTGCTGACCAACCTGCAAGATGGTGACATTTTGTTTATTGACGAAATTCACCGTCTTAATCGTACTGTTGAGGAAGTGCTTTACTCGGCAATGGAAGATTTTAAGTTGGATATTATGCTGGGTAAAGGCCCGTCGGCTCGCAGCTTGCGTCTAGACTTACCAAAATTTACGGTTATTGGCGCTACAACGCGCACTGGCAATTTGGCCGCACCGCTACGCGACCGATTTGGTATGATACATCGGCTTGAATTTTATAAGCCAGAGGAAATTTCACAAATTATTCGCCGTTCAGCCAAAATCTTAGATGTTGTTATTAATCCACAGGCTGCAGCCGAGCTAGCCAAACGAGCACGTTTGACGCCCCGTATTGCTAATCGGCTCCTCAAGCGTGTTCGTGATTATGCTGATGTGAATGGTGATGGTATCATCGATAATGGCATTGCGCATGATGCTCTTTCGCTGCTCGAGATTGATAATCTTGGTCTTGACCCAGGCGATCGGCATCTCCTCGGAGCTATCATTGATAATTTTAAAGGCGGACCAGTCGGGGTTGAAACGCTCGCGGCTTTAACTGGTGATGAGCGGGCAACGATTGAGGATTTTTATGAGCCCTATTTGATGCAGATAGGCTTGTTAGAGCGCACCCCGCGTGGTCGCAAAGTGACATCCCGTGCATACCAACATCTGGGCAAGGAACTTGGTAATGAGGTCCAAGGCCAGGCAGAGTTGCTATAATAGATGCTAGAGGAGGTACCTATGGAAGAAGACCAACCCAAAACCGATCAGCAGCGTTCGTGGCAGCATTCCTATCAAACAGTGCCGCCGCTCTACGGTGCACCCCAGCCCTCAAAATCAACTCCGAGTTATAACGACGAGCTTGAACATAAGCATCGAGAATCGGCAGCACTCTATCCAAACCTCGGCTTAAGCCATGATGAATATGTTATTACAGAGGTTAAGCGCCATCCCATCGGTCTATTAGCTATCTGGGCAGTAGTGGGTATTATAGTGATAGCGACATTTACTCTGTTGCCGCTCTATAGTGTAAACTTATCACTTATTGCGAACACATTGGTGGTAAGCGAGCAGGCGCTGCCATCGCCAGCTTTGCTTGGCTTACCACTGTTAGTGGTAAGCGGCCTTTTTATTGTCGGTGGCATTGTGGCGACGTATGTTTACAATAGCAATCGGTTTTATCTAACCAATGAGAGTGTTATTCAACGAATCCAAACCAGCCTCTTTAACAAAAAAGAACAGCACATTAATTTGGCTAATATTGAAGATGCCAGCTATAAACAGCACGGCATTTTGCAGCATTTGCTTGGCTATGGTTCGCTTCGTCTTTCGACCGAAGGCGATGAAACAACCTATCGCTTTCACTATGTGACGAATCCGCAACATGTTGTACATCAAGTAACCGAAGGCATTGAAAATGCCACCGGTAATGCAGCGCGCTTTCGTGATAATCCCAAATCACCGATTGAAATTGGCAAGCACTAATAGGTGATGCAAAGATTATTTATTACGACTATTCTTTACAAAATCAGCTTCGTTTTCAAGGTCGGCTCGCAGCTCGTAGCTTTTACACTTGCCCTCATGGCAGTCTTTTGGCTCGTAACGATAACTCGAATTCTGTTCGCCGATCATAACTTCATCCGGGTCTTTTAATAGCGTTGGATCAAGGCCTTTTAGTTGATCAGCTGTAAGTTTTTCTGGATATGTTTTGTTAGTCGGATAATAAACTTCCTCAAGGTTGTAATAAAGGGCATTAATAGTAGTTTTACGGATGGAATCACGCTGGGCTATCTCAGTATCACGCCGTTGCACAAAAAAAACTGTGCCAATAATTACTAAGAAAACAATAACAATGATCAGTTCTAAAACAGTAAAGCCATGTTGCTTACAGGCGGACATGATGCACTCCTTATGCAGTTTATTGTATTATACATGAGCTAAGCTTGCACGTAGATAAACATAGTATAATAAAGTAATTGAAGGAAAGTGAGGGATAACATGGCAGATACTACAAAGAAGGCCGACAAACAGAAAGCCCCCAAAATAATTGACGAAGGGAAGTTAAAAGCACTTGGCTTGGCTATGGAGCAAATTGAAAAACAATTCGGCTCTGGTGCCATTATGAAACTTGGCGAGCAACAACATGTAAACGTCGAGTTCATCTCTGGAGGCTCTTTAAGCTTGGATCTAGCTTTGGGAGGTGGTTATCCAAGAGGTCGCATTATTGAAGTATATGGGCCAGAAAGTTCGGGTAAAACAACACTCACCCTCCATGCGATTGCCGAATGCCAAAAAGCTGGCGGGACCGCAGCGTTTATTGATGCAGAACATGCACTCGACCCAGTATATGCGCGCAAACTAGGGGTTGACACTGATAATCTACTGATTAGCCAACCCGATAATGGCGAGCAAGCGCTTGAGATTGCTGAAACATTGGTGCGCTCTAATGCGGTCGATTTAATTGTGGTTGACTCGGTAGCGGCCCTTGTCCCGCAGGCTGAAATTGAAGGCGAGATGGGTGATAGCCACATGGGCTTGCAAGCGCGTCTTATGAGCCAAGCGCTGCGTAAACTAACTGGTATTATCAATAAATCAAAAGCCACGGTGATATTTATCAATCAGATTCGCATGAAGATTGGGGTGATGTTTGGCAATCCAGAAACAACAACCGGGGGCAATGCCTTGAAATTCTATGCCTCGGTTCGTCTGGATATTCGTAGGACTGGTCAAATCAAAGTAGGCGAAGAGGTGATTGGCAGCCGCACAAAAGTAAAGGTGGTAAAAAACAAAATTGCTCCGCCATTTCGAAATGCCGAATTCGATATCATGTATAACGAAGGTATCAGTAAAAGTGGCGACGTGTTAGATCTGGCAGTACTACACGGGGTAGTTGGTAAGTCTGGTGCCTGGTTCGATTATAAGGAAGGCAAAATTGGTCAAGGCCGCGAGGCTGCCAAACAATACCTGAAAGAGCATCCTGAGGTGATGGCTGAAATCGAACAACAGGTTCGCGAAAAAGTAGCGGCCGAAGAGCAAGCCTAAACACACTTTATGACCATTACGGCTATTAAAGCACAGGTCAAAAAGTCGGACCGTGTGTCAGTTTTTATTGACGGCATTTATAGCGTTTCATTAACCCAATCTCAGCTGCTTGATGAAAAGCTTTTCGTTGGCCTTGAAATTGATGACACGCGTTTAGCTACGCTGAAAAAAGCAAGCGATTTTGGCAAACTCTATGAGAGAATAATGCATTTTATTATGATACGGCCTCGCTCTCGCCGCGAGCTAGAATTGTATTGCCAGCGAAAAAATTATACCGCCGAAGATTGTGCAAAGATTATTGAAAAGTTATTGCGGCTTGGCTATGTTAACGATGCTCGGTTTGCCAAAGCCTGGGTCGAAAGCCGGCGTCTCACGAAACCGATGAGCATTCGTGCGCTTCGCGCAGAACTCAGACAAAAGGGTATCTCAGATGATGATATTACCGCTGCCTTAGATGCTAGTGATTATAATGAAGCTATCATGCTTCGCAAACTCATCGGAAAGAAGCAACGCCTGACTCGTTATAAAGATCATCAGAAACTACTGCAGTATTTAGCTCATCAAGGCTTTAGTTACGATGCGATTCAATCAGCTCTTCAGAAAGAGAAGAGCTTTTAATTTTTGGTAAGCGTTCGCAAGCCATAGCTTCTCTATTTATTTCTGATTTCAGTGGCTTCGGCCTGAGGGCGGGGTTTTCGAAAGGGATTATCAATATGAGGGTGGATGGCCGAAGGCACCTCTTCTTTGCTGATTGGACGTCGTACAACTATTTTATCGTCGGTAATGTTGACGATTTGTGAGCGATCTATTAATAGCTCTGCCGCACCAAGACTTTGAAACAGCGAAGGCTGAACATGCAATTTAATAATATAGAAACTTTCAATATCGGTGGCATAATCTGAGATTTTGCCCAGTTTCCGGCCAGTGTCCTCAACAACTCGTTTGCCCACTAGCTCAAATTGAAAGTCTAGTACTTCTTTGAGTCGCACTAGATCATCTGGCAGCATAATATCGTCAGAATCATTAATAATGATGCCGATATCGCTATACTCACGAATGTCACTTGTATGCAAGATAGCTGGCTTAAAACCGATATTGGCCCCCTCACAATAAAAAGCCACGATATTTAAACGCCGCGGATCAATAATCGCAGCAGTCGTCGTCCCTACTTGGGCGCCAGTTTGCAAGCTCATAAGAGGTACGCCAATGAGCCGATTATGTAATACAAGCATGCGCTTATTATAGCCTAAGAAAGTACTTTACATAATGATGATACGTATTGCATACTTGCGGCATATGGTTCAGATGTTTAAGCTGTTGGCTGGTAGTATAAGTGTAGTACTTTTAGTAGCTATACCTGTGTATGCTCTTGAACAGCCCGTATTGCACTCAATCCTTATCACAGAATTGCAACCCGAATCAGCGGTGAGTGGCACTGAAGAATTAATACGACTTCATAATCCAAATGAAGTTGAGATAGATGTAACCAACTGGCAAATACAATACAGAAGCGCGCTCAGTACTGACGAAGCTAAATGGGTAACAAAAGCAACATTGAATTGCGATTCATTAGATAAGCCTGATTGCAAAGTGCTTCTACCAGCAAAAGGCAGTTTATTATTGGCAACATATGATACTGGCCATAAGGCATTTGCATTAACGAGTGGCATGGCACTGAGCGGCGGTCAAGTTAGATTAGTACAAAAAACACCTCAGCAAGATCTTACGGTGCATGATATGGTCGGCTATGGCAGTGCAGTTGTAGCCGAAGGTGAAGCGGCTATTGCTCCGCAGAAAGGTAATGGAATTAAGCGGCTACAGAATGAAGAAAGCGCGTTCGTCGATACCGATAACAATAAGCATGACTTTGCATTGAGCAAACAATCGGAACCAGAAGAATCATCCAGCGAAGAGCCAGGTCAAGGAGCTGGCAACTCATATTTAGCCCTTTTAATTACAGAACTCCTGCCAGATCCTGCAAGTCCTGCTGAAGATGAAAAGGATGAATTTATTGAACTCTATAACCCGCATGATACGGAGGTAGCATTAAAAGATTATGTTATAGAAGCGGGAAGTAATTGGCGTTATAAATTTGTATTGCCTGACGTAACACTGCCGGCGCATAGTTACATGACGTTTCATTCTGAAGAAACCGGTATATCGTTGAGTAATAGCGGGACGAGTGTACGCTTGATAAGCCCTGCTAGTCAATTATTAGATGAAGTTACTAACTATGGTAAGGCCAAGACGGGGCAGAGCTGGATACGTCTTGAGAGTGGCGAATGGCGCTGGAGCCTGGAGGTGACACCAGGGGGTGCCAATATTCTTGAGGTAGAAGAGCCAAAAGTTTTAGCCGTTTCAGCAACAAAGCCAGCTAAAGTGACGGCTAAAAAAGCAACCACAACCAAGGCTAAAGCTGCCGCAAAACCTAAAACCAGTGTTAAGGCTGCTAAAACCAAAGAACAAAAGCCAGTAGCAGCTCTACCTGTCGAGCAAGCCGCCAACATATCAAGAGCTCCTAACTATTGGTTAATCGGGACTGTTGCTGCTTTGGCTGGTGGTTATGCATTATATGAATACCGTCATGATGCGGCTAATAGGTTACGCCGTATTCGAGAAGTAATAAAAGGTAAGCAGCAGTCGTCGTAAAAACATAAGATCATTCGGCAAAGGGGTTAGTGCGCGCACCTGTGGGCAATGATGGTTGATTGTCTGGTTGATCACTGCTTCGTTGTAGCTGCTCGATCTTATCAATAGTTGGCTGATCAAAATGAGCATTGATACCTGAGTTAAATTTCTCTTCACGATAAGTTTCATCGCTTGGCGCTCGTAAAGTTTGATTCACCATAAATACTGCCGTGATAAGTACTACGAGCAATGCTGTAATTGAGATAAAATAGTGATGCCTCAACACTCGTTTCAATGGCCTGAGAAGTTGCATAAGTTGTTTTGGTGAAGTAAATGCTAGTTTCATGATCGTTATTTCTTTAGAAATACCTCAAGGTTGATAGTAGGATTTTGAATTTCAACCGGACTTTTCGGATTAGGTGATAAGTTAACACTTGTAACCTTGATCTTAGTTAGATTTTGTTCAACATCACGCAAAAATGCCAAAAGATTTTCATATTTAATAGGACTGTTCAAGTTAACAATAAAAGCGGTTTTATTGCCTTGAGCCGCAGCGCCTATTGCTGGCTGCTTGAAGTCAAAAGAAGCAATACCAATAGTATTTCGGCTTGCGTACACATTCAGATCATTTATAACTTGATCTTGGTAGCGATATTGTTCAGAGGCAGCAGCAATTTGTTTTGCGCGAGCTAACAGATCTTTTTTATCAGCTAGTTCGTTCTCGAGCCGTTGAAGTTTGGCAATTTCCTGCTGACTCGCCTCGGCATCAATTTTGGCGTGATCTGTGGTCATAACTTGTTCGTTCAAAAAACGTTGTAAAAAGATTGTACCCGCTAGTAAGGCAACAACCATTAACACGATACAGCCGATGAGTACGTACTTGAGTTTAGCGGCATTCATGGATTCGCTCCTGCTGACGCAACGAACCCTTTACTAAAGGTGGCTGAAATCGTTACGGTAATTGGGTACCGTGCGCCAATAGGGTCGCGCACTGCATCGAGAGGTGTTGAAGATGCATTGACAAGATTAACATTTTCAAAAATAGATGAATTTGCTAGATTGTTTTTTAGCCGCACTGCATCTTCGTAACTCCGTGCTTTAGCGCTGATGTTGATAGGTGCAGTAAGCGAGGTAGTACCAATAGCTAAATTATTTAAGATAACTCCACTGGGTACTACTGCGGCAATTTTAGTAATAAGATCATAGAAACTAAGTTGGCTACCAAGGATAGTCTTTGCTTGTTTGAGATCATTTGCAAAATCTTCAGCTATTTTTTTAGTCTCAGCATATTGAGCAACAAGTTGTTGACTCTGGGCTTTCTTGGCCTCTGCCGCAGTGCGTTCTTGCATCGTTAACCAAGTGCCAATGCCAAAAATCTCTACAAGCAAAAGGGCTGTAAAGCCAAGCAAAATACAGTAGGTGCGCAGCGTTACATTAATGCGAGCTGCTCGGATTTGCCGTTTCATTTCTGGTGCCAGTAAATTAATCATTCCAGATCTCCTCGGGTAAGGTCATTGCCAGGCCAATTGCCGTGACGTAGCGTGATCGGAACGTTTTAGTGGGCTGCGTAAGTTTATTGAAGTCTAATAGTTGCCATGGGCTACCAATGCGAGCTGGCATCATGAGTGCCTCTGTAAAATAATCGCCAATGCCAGGCATATTGGAGCCACCGCCTACTATGAGTACTTGTTCTATTTTTGATTTTGATCCGATACGCTCAGCATAATAACGAATGACTTTTCGAATTTCAGTTACAATTTGATCAAGATGCGGCTTGACAGCGCGCCTGAGCTTTTCCTGTTTTGGCCCTATAGCTAAGCCACTTCTTATTTTTAGTTGATGAGCTGCATCAAGCGAAATCTTCATTTGTTTTGAAATTGAAAGTGTGAATGTATGGCCGCCAACCGGCGCTCCTCCCGTCACTCGAATGGCTTGATCATGTATGGCAATGTCGGTTGAGGCAGCACCAATGTCGACAATAACGGTAGGAAGATGCCCTTCCTCGGTTTCGTGTATAACTCGTGCTAACGAAATAATGGCGGGCTCAACAAGTACTGGCTCAAGACGTGCAGCTTGACAAGCATCAACAAGGATATTGACAATACGTTTTGGCACGGCGCACAACAATACTTCAAGGTTTTCTGAGTTTCTCGAGATGATGGAAAAATCCATATATAAATCAGCGGCGGCAACGGGTATATATTGTTCTGATTCTAATTGAATAGCGTCGAGCAAATTTTCTTCAGCGCTCAGTGGCAGCGTTAACGAACGGGTAAAGGTTCGTGAGGTTGGAACACTCAGCGCCACCCTGCTACCTGGCAAATGTCCGATTATTTTTTCTTCGCAGAGCAGCTTAATCATATCATGTAAAAAATCTGTTCCTTGAGTAATACTTTCCTCAAGTTTAAGCGGGTCGAGGTCGAGATTGCCATAACCAATAACTTTGCGCCGTTTATCAAGCGCCATAGCGCGAAGACCTGTTTGACTGATCTCAAGCCCAAAGAGTGCTTTATCTCGATAGAAGAATTTCATTATGCCCACAAATAACCGTTAGCGTCTTGATGATAGTGTAGCATAATTCTCTGTATAGTCGAATGAATCAATCTTAGCCTCACCCCTGCCCTGTCTCTACTTCCAGGGGCTCGATGTTCCCCTGAGGAACGCAGCGAGCTGATTGCGAGCGGAGTGTTCCCCTGGAAGTAGAGACAGGGCAGGGGTGAGGCTAAGATTGTCAAAACAAAACACCACTAAAATGTTCGTTTATACGATTCAACTACCCAAGCAGCAGCGCCACCGGTACCAGTTACGCTGGTGCCAAATGTAATTGTACCCGAATTCTTAATCTCTACTGTTTGGCCTACTAATGCGCCAATGTTGCCGCCGTTACTAATAGAAACGCGCGACCATCTGGCATAAAATTCGGTTTGTGGGCCAGAAGAGCCGTTGGTGAGTTCAATTGTCGTAGAATTCCGGCTATTATAAAGATCAGTGCCGGTAACATTGCTACAATTCGGCGAGCATGCGGCTTGGCTCCAGTAGGTAACGACTCTAAAACCAATAGGGTCAGGGCTGTTCATATTAGATTTTAATTTGGCACTGTTGGTGAACTTTGCGCCGCTACTTCCATCGATCATGAGCGTTGGCGATGTCGTTAAGCCGTTTTTTACAATTATCTCAGCAGAGTTTTGTACTGATAGGTTACCAGTAATCCATACATTGCCTTCAACAGTAACTTTACAGGTATTCGAGATTGTAACATCTCCCGTGATCTTGAGATTTGCTGGCCAGGTTTTTGCGCCGCTCGAGCAACTAGCTATAGTACCGGTTTGTTCGCTCGTAATAGCACTCGTAAGCCCGGTGCGATCATGTGATGGAAGAGCTGCTGGTGCCGCGCCGCCCGCCACAAGGCCGGGGTTGGACATACTTGCTCCATTTGTTTGGTTAGTAGCCTTTACCTCTCCATATATTTTTGCCGAATTAGTTAATGTGATGGGTTGACCATTTTCACCAGCATTACAAACTCTGGGGTAGGTAGCATCTGCTGGATTAGGGCAATTTTGATGGGCAGCTTTTACAGTAACCGGGCTGCTCGTAAGCCCAATTTGTGATGTGTTACTCATGGTGATCTCACCATTAACGTAGACATCACCACCAACAATTTTCGAGCTATTGGCCATAATGAGCCCCCCTACGCCAGTGACAACTGAATACGTACCGCCACTTACGCCTCGTAGCTCAACCTGGAACTTTCGCTGGATTCGTGGCGTAGAGTTGGTTTTTGGTGCGTAGGTTCGAGCAGTGACATTAATAAACTTTTTAAGTGGATCAGTGTCATTAACTACCGTTGCCTGAAAGGTTACCTTAGTGTTAGCGTCTTCCAGAAGAGTCAGCTCGCTCGAGCCAGCCCAAGAACCATTGGCATTCAGATTTTGGATGGCATGATCAAGGCCAGCATCAGCAGCAAATTGAGTATTAACCCGGTACAATTCAGTTGTAGCCAGCTGGAGATTACTCAAAGCTAATTGAGCAGTGACTAATCCAACAACCATAATGAAAGTGCTGGTAAACAGCAGAGCCACAAGTAAAAAGCCACGTTGATTAATAATCTTAGGTGTTGGTAATGTTGTTTTCATAATAGTGAGTTCCGCATAGTGATACGAATATTATTGCTAAATTCCAGGGTGCGGCCAAATGTTTTGCGCTCCATACTAATCGTTAGTTTAATTGACCGAGCATCGGCTAGCACAGATGTTACGATGTCGTCTTGGTCGTAAAAAATAAAACTCATTGTCTTAAAATGATCGCTCAATTTTACATCCGCGGGGCACGTCGCCGTAGCAATAGCCAAGGGGCAGCTGGTTTTAAAACGATTACCAGCCGCATCAGAGTGGGCGAGATAGCGTTTGTAAAGTGTTGTTCCAATGGTGAAGTAAACAATTTCGTTTTGATAAGGGTCGCCAGTTGCGGGATTAATGACAAAATCGTTACTGGTGTTGAGTACCGGGGAAGCGATGATTAAAACTAAGTTGGCGTTACTTGTTGTCCAGCCGCCCGGTGCATTGGGGTCGGTGATGGTGTTATTAGCTCGTACGCCAGAGCTGACGCGAAGCTCTTCACCGATAGAGCGCAGAATGTTTTGCGATTCAACCGCTAAGCGCGACTGAAGATTGCTGGTAATGGTATCGCCATAAAAATAGAGCGTCACTGTTAAGGCCGACACCATCAGAACACTCGATATCGTAATGACAACAATTAACTCTACCATTGTTACGCCTGCCTCACGTATTCTAGTTCTAGTATTGCCCGACACCAAGTTCTCCTATGTATGTTCTATACGAAAGATTACGCGTATTACCGTGATCATTATATGAGACAGCTATATCAACTTGCTTCAAGGCAGCATTGACCGAGCTAACAGTGTATGTTGCTGATCGTGGCGCGGCAATTGTGGCGGGCAGCTCATTCGTAAAGTTGGTCGTGCCATTGGTGAGGCCAGTAAAATTAATACTACGAAGACCTTCCACCTTATGTTCTGCAAGCGCATGCACTGCAGCCATGTCTCTGGCGCGATCGTTAATGCTATCAAGTGTCGTAATCATCGTCACAAAAGCTGGCACCAATATACCAAGCACAGTAATTGTCACTAAAAGTTCCACCATCGTAAAACCGTACTCAAAATTTCGTGAGTTTCGGGATTGAAGGTTACCTGGTGTTTGTTTTTGCATGAGACCTGCTTTTATCCGAATTATAACATACTACGTATGCCAAACTGCCTTACTCCCTCCTCTCCAAACTTGTGTTACCTAACCAAAAGGTTAGGTAACACCACCGGGAGGGCTGTGTTTGCGGGGAGGGAGTAAGGCAGTTGGGCTACTTATTGTTATGTTTTTCGTCTAATTATTACTCAAGCCGCGCTTAATATATGGATTAGGTACCGCTGAATTTGGACGTTCGATATAGCTTTTCAGTACATAGCCGGTGCATGTAATAGCAGTGCAACTACTGGGATATGGAATGTATACATAGTTTGCTCCAGTAGCAGTTGGATTCGCAGCAGCAATAGCTACGGCTTGGTTTGAAAGCTGGGTATTTATAACAATTGCGTTGCCATTCGGATCTTTGAGAGCTTCAGGATCAAGGCTAGCAAAGGTTGTTGCATTAAATGTGTTTGGATAGCCACCGTTATCGCTATGATACTCTTCTAATTTACTATGCAGATTATCAATATCGCTCGTACGTTCAACATCGCGCCCTCGCGCCCTGGAGTCGCCGATACCCACGATCGCAAAACTACTTAAAATACCGATCACGACAATCACAATCAGCAATTCTACTAGTGTAAAACCTACGTAACATTGCGAAACTGGCTTGTATGGCATATGTTATCTGACTGTTTAAATGACTACTGAACACTATAGCATAAGCATCGTGTGTAGCTTTCATGTCTTCCGGCACAAGTAAAATACTCCCTAAAAAGAGAGTATTTACTATGTGATACTAGATTATTTATTTAAGCTAGCTTTTGAGTCTACGGTGTTGCCATCCTCTTTTAAGTAGTAAAGCGTAAACTTAACGCAGTTGCTGGTGCTGTTGTCGCAGGCGGCATTGCTGGCATTGAATGGTTTGTAACCATACTGGTCTTTGGTTGGAGTAGTGGTGTCGGTGATATTATTGGTAGTTTGGCCAGGTGCGCTCAGGGCGGCAAGGTCAAGACCTTTCAAGTTAGTTGTCACCCATCCGCTGCTGTCCTGGAGGTTGGCTAGGGTTGGATACTTGCCGGCGCCCGCATCGTTATAGTAGGCTTCGAGATGCGTGGCGACTGCGCTAATATCAGTCTTTCGCTCTGTGTCACGAGCACGTTGCTGGACACCAGCAAAACTGTTAAGAACTAATGCAGCCAAAATACCGATCACGACAATCACGATTAAGAGTTCAATAACCGTGAAACCTCGTTGTAGCTGATTTTTGTATGTGTTTGTCATAAAGAGATGCCCCCTAATCTTTGAATATCTCTTAAGTAGTAGATGTACATTTTGAATTATAACTTTAAGCGTATTGAAGTCAAGTAAATTTTAAGCACTTACCCTGATTTTATAACAAAGACTCGACCTTCCCGGGAGGAAGGCAGCGAGCTGATTGCGAGCGGACTGTTTCTTTGCTATAAAATCAGGGTAAGTGCTTAAAATACTTTTATATCCTAAAGTATTTAGCTCAATTAACCTTGAATATTATTCGCCAAGCCGCTAATCGGCCCCATCACGCTGGCCGCAATGAGACCGACCATTGCTCCCATGACCGCGATCATCACCGGTTCAATAATCGAACTAATACCTTCAATAAGTGCATCTACCTCTTCTTCATAAAAATCCGCAACTTTAACGAGCACAGTATCAGTTTGGCCCGTTTCTTCGCCTACTGCCAACATTTGCGGCACAATGGCCGGGAAGTAGCGGCTGCCGGTTAAGGCCTCTGATAGCTGCTTGCCATTTTTTACGGCTAGGGCGGCTTTATCAAGCTCTCGCTCGTATGAGACGTTGCCAATGGCACGGCCAGTAACCTTGAGTGCTTCCAAAACATTGACTCCGGCTCCCATTAAAGCGGCAAAGGTCCGAGCAAAACGGGCGACGGCAATCTTTTTTACCAAAATACCAATGCCTGGCAGGCGAACAATAAGTTCGTGAAACAGAGCTTTACCAACAGGAGTCTTTAAGTAGCGCCTCGTAAAGAAAATAATGCCAATAATACCCGCCAGCATGATATACCATTGGTTTTGCATGAAGCTGCTAATGCCCAGCATGGCCTGCGTGAGTGCCGGCAGTTCTGTGTCGGGCCCGCTGAGATCTTTAATAATCTTACCGATTTGTGGAATCACAAAAAGCATCAGTCCAAAAAACGCGCCAATAGTAATGATAAGCAATACTACTGGATACGTCATAGCGCTTTTAATTTTTTTGCGCATACTGGCGTTTTTTTCTTGCTGTGTGGCGAGTCGTTTAAGAATATCATCTAAAATACCAGCCGCTTCACCGGCGCGCACCATATTAATATATACATCAGTGAAGGCTTCTGGATGTTTGGCAAATGCGTCGCCCAGTGACATACCGCCCTGCACGTCTTTTAGCACGGCTTGAAGGATGGTTTGAAGTGCTTTACTTTCAGATTGCGTTTGCAATGTAGTAAGTGCTCGCATAAGTGGCACACCAGCACCTACCATGGTGCTGAGCTGGCGAGTAAATATAACCAGATCTTTTGATTTAACATTGCCTTTTAAAAACGGAATGCTAAAAGCGCTGACGCCAGGGATTTCCTCATGCAACCCAACCGGCTTAAGCCCTTGCTTTTTGATACGTGCCAAGGCGGCGTCGCGATCAACTGCTTCGATGCTGCCGTTGATCGATTTGTTGGCTTTATTAAGGGCGGTGTAGGTAAATTTTGGCATGGTTTTTATTCTCGTGTTACACGCAAGATCTCTTCAATACTCGTTTGGCCGCGAAACGCTTTAATAAGTCCATCGGTTTGCATGGTCATCATGCCCTCCTGCACAGCTTGGTCTTGAATAGTGGTATTGGTGGCATTGCCGATAATCAGTTTTTGAACAGTCGTGGTTATAGGGAGTACTTCGTAAATGCCCATCCTGCCCTTATAGCCCGTGTGTCCGCAAGCATCGCAACCCTTTTCGTTCGCTCGCCACAGCTGAACTACCGTGTCATTTTTAATAGCAAATTCGGTGATTTCCGTGCCAATACCCTCTTTGAGTGCTCGTTCTTCGAGCTCGTGCAGATGAACAATGTGGTTTTTAGTGCGAATACTAAACGTTTCAAGCATGCTGTCGAGTTCATGCTCTTCAGGTTGATAATTTTGTTTACATTGTTGGCATAACTTACGCACTAACCGCTGGCCAACTACGGCACGGGTTGTCGACGCAATCAAAAAAGGTTCAATACCCATATCAAGCAAGCGTGGTAAGCAAGTAGCGGCGTTATTGGTATGCAACGTTGAAAACACTAAGTGACCCGTCAAAGCAGCTTGTACTGCCAAGTCGGCAGTCTCGCCATCACGAATCTCGCCCACCATAATGATATTTGGGTCTTGACGCAGCAGTGCGCGCAGCCCATGGGCAAACGTCATGCCGGCTTTGGGATTAACCTGTGTCTGATTCGTGCCGCGAATTCGATATTCAACGGGGTCTTCAACGGTTGAAATATTGACCGTTGGATTATTTAAAATGCTTAAAATACTATAGAGACTGGTTGATTTACCCGAGCCAGTTGGGCCAGTAACAAGGATCATACCATGGGGCTGCACGATCGCATTATTAATCGATTCCAAGCTTTGTCCCCAATAACCAAGCTGCTGCAGAGTAAGTGCCTTGTTTGATTCATCGAGTACGCGCATAACTACTTTTTCACCATCAGTAATCGGCAGGGTTGAAACACGTAATGCATATAATTTACCACCGACTGATACCTTAAAACGACCGTCTTGCGGCACGCGACGTTCATCAATCTTAAGATTAGAAAGAATTTTAATACGTGAGACAAGCGCGGCTAGCACATTGCGCGGAAGTTTGCTGGTTTCGCGCAAAACTCCGTCAATACGGTAACGAACTTGCACATGCTCTTCGCGGGGCTCAATGTGAATGTCTGAGGCACCAGCTCGTATAGCACCTTCCAGTAATAAATTAACCGTTTGGGCGATGGGCGAGTCCTCGGCAATATCTTGTTCCGAGACATCTTCTTCAATCTTCTCTTCTTTTTGTACCTCAACATCAATAACTTTATCAAGCTCGGTTGCCAGCCCTTCGCGATATTGCTCAAGCGCATTTAGAATATTTTCTTTGGTGGCAATATAAAGTTTAAAATTAGGACCAATATACTTTTTAATAAAGTCTACCGCTTGAACATCATCAGGATCTTCCATGGCCAAATGCTTATGGCCTCTCTCAACCGAAAATAGGACAGCATTGTATTGGCGAGCAAACCGCTCGGGAATAAGCTCGATTATTTTTTTATCTATGGCCTTTGGGTCAAGGTCGATAAATGGGATGTCGATTTCTTTGGCATAAAGCTGAGTCAATTCTTTATCAGTAATAAACTCGTGTTTTATAACTATATCTTGCAAGGGCTTATTGGTTTTTTTCTCTTCAGCACGCAAAGCCTCTAGCTGGTCGTATTTAATTTTACCAGCTCTTTGCAGCAGTGATTCTAATGTTGAGTCAGAAATCCTCATAATATATCTAGGTAATATTGTAAGGAATTTATGGCGATAATGCTAATGGTAAGTGCGCGTGGGTGATAGCTTAGAGTCTGAGTTATCTCGGCGAGTAGATCCCTACGTCATGGACACGCTTCACTCGGGAATATATACCCAGGTAATTTTTTAAAAATTTACCTGGGTATATATTCGCCGGGTTGCACTCCGCCTGACGTTCCATGGCGTAGGGGTATACTTGCCGCTATCCTCTATTGTTTTAGCTTGCTTTTTGTAGGATGATAGTACGAATAATGACCACTCTCACTTCTCATTCTACACAGCAAACACAGGCTTTTGCTGAAACGCTTGGTAAAATGCTTCGCGGTGGTGAAATTATTGAGTTGGTAAGTGACGTTGGCGGAGGTAAAACAACTTTTGTGAAAGGCTTAGCACCTGGTTTAGGCATTAACGATGTCGTGCAGAGTCCAACTTTTACCATTAGCCGTATATATAACGCTCGAGATGGGCTAGAACTACATCATTTTGACTTCTACCGCTTACGTGAAGCTGGCATAGTAGCAGCTGAGTTGGCCGAATCGCTCACTCAACCCAACGCTGTCGTAATAATAGAGTGGGGCGATATTGTTCACACCGTTTTGCCTCATGACCGTCTCACAGTCAATATCGAGAGCTTTGGCGATACTGGCCGTCAGCTCACGTTTAGGGTGTCTAAAAACTATGACTACTTGCTCGAAACAATAAACAGTCTTAAGAAGGAGTATCGAGCATGATTGTTGCAATTCGCACCGACAAACCAGAAGCTGAAATAGCTATCTGTAGTGCGACAGGCGATGTGCTCACTCATCATACCTGGCTTGCGCACCGTGAACTCTCCAGCACGTTACTAATAACTATTCGAGAACAATTAGTGATACAAAAAGCGGCTTTTAAGGATATAACAGGGATTGTGGTTTTCAAGGGGCCAGGTTCATTTACAGGTTTACGTATTGGGGTTACCGTGGCTAATACATTAGCTTATGGACTTGAGGTGCCCATTATAGGTATGACCGGCGCTAGCTGGCAAAAAGATGGAGTAAATGCATTACTAACTCGTCATAATGATCGGCTGGTCGTGCCTGAATATGGAGCTGAAGCCCATATTACACAGCCGCGACGATAGGAAATTTCAAACCGAGTAGTTTCTCGTTTTTAGTTTTTGGTATATGACAAGTAGGTGGGCTGATTCCTACGCATCATACACCACATACGTTAGGCGAAGGCGAGAAGACGTGCGGTTAGCACTGTTATCGCAGTCAGAGCGACTGATAATGCTATTCGACGAGGGGTGAAAAGAATAGTTGAACCAACAGTGCGGATGGAAATTACGATCATTGCTACTTCACTCATCCACACGATGCTTGCCACCAACGTAGCGTATTCGAAGGTCGAATGACACAATAAATAAAATATTGCTGCCGCCTCCAGAGTGTTCAGTATGATACCTATCACAACGTCACGATTAGTGTAAACATATTTTTCCCCAAGAAACACCAAGCTACCGAAGATCTGTAGCCCCGCAATGACGTAAATGTAATTAAGCGCCATTGCCTGCATGCTCTCACCTCTCTCGTACTAGGGATGCCACGACCTACTTGTCAAAGCATTTTTAGTATGCTTATTTATATAATATAATAATATATTAAAATTACAATTTTGTTCTCACGTTTGCTACACCAGCCTTTTCCCGCTCAAACCGTGCTACCTAATCAAACAGATCAGGTAGCACCGCCGGAAAGCGGTGTTTGACAGCGGGAAAGGGCTGGTGTAGCACCTCATTGCATCATACGTCTTTTCTTGTGGACGCCTATGGTTGCAGCCTAATACTTTTCTTCAGAACAATATAAAGATAGGGGCAAAACTATTTATTTGACGAAACTTCGTTGTGCTGTGTACAATAAAAAAGGTTTTTAGAAACGTCGAATACTGATCAAACCACCCCTTATTACTGATTAAGTTTAATGCGTTCGGTATCGCTTGACTGTTAAAAGCAAAGTCTGCTATATCCTATTCGTGCAAAGTGAGCGATATCGCACTAGAGAGGACCTGCTATGGAAATAGCTGTTTTATTTGCCGCAATCGTCGGAGCTCTTGCTGGTGTTGGCGGTGCAATAATGGTAGCGAAACGCCAAGGTACCACCGGCGCGCATCGGGCCGAAGAATTATTGAGCGAAGCAAAAAGCAAAGCCCAAGATATCATCTTAGAGGCTAAAAATAAAGCAATTCAACTAACTGATGATGCCGCAAAAGAAGAACAAAAGCGCCGAAAAGATATTACAGCTATAGAAGCGCGTATTGCGGAACGTGAAGCCAGCCTGGATAGTAAATTAGATAACCTTGACAAGCGGGCTGAAAAAATACGCAAAGAAGAAAGCGAAGCCGAAG
>JARIHL010000086.1 GCA_029288315.1 Candidatus Saccharimonadota bacterium | reverse complement strand
TTATCATACTGTGCTGAAGCGACAGCGGCAAACAGCTAGTCAATTAGAGGAGATTCCTGGCATTGGGCCAGCTACGCGCAAAAAACTTATCAAATCATTCGGTAGCCTGCGAGCTGTCTCAAAGGCTTCTCAAACGGAATTAGTAGCTATCGTTGGCGAACGTAGAGCTAAACTTATCTGGGATTTTTTAATGCAAGAAGGTTAGGATAAGTTTCGAAACTTATCCTAACCTGACCTGTGTGAGAAGAGGCGATCGGCTAAAGAAGGATGAGAATCTTGCCATTCCATCTCGCGATTATGGTAGTGCTGCCGTATGTTAGCTTGACTGTGTGATTTGTTAAACCACCAGGAATATGTTGGTTTGCTTTTGCGACACTCTCTAAACGATCGAGAAGACCCCATCGTGAAGTATCTTCACTTCTACCCACTGCCAAATTGGCCATCAGGATCCACTCTGTACTATCCGGGTGCTTTCGGTATATTTTAATCCGCTTAGTAGGCATGCTTCTCCTTCGGATGTGAGACAATCGCCATTATTAATAATAAAACAAAATTGGCAGCGCTGCAAAAATGTATACTGCATCACCCCTCCTGCCTTCGCTTCCAGGGGCTCGACCTTCCCGGGAGGAAGGCAGCGAGCTTTTGCGAGCGGACTGTTCCCTGGAAGCGAAGGCAGGAGGGGTGATGCAAAGCTGTACATTGACCGTCGTTCGTTTGAGTGTAAAGGCAACGTACGCTATACTTAAAGCCAAGCTATGACAACACAATTTTCACTCTTCTTGCTGCGCTGGGTGCTGAATAGCATTGGTATTTGGGTGGCCGCGCGTATTTTAAAGGGTAATGGTATCGAATATGACGAAAGCCAAGGGTTTTTACTTTTCTTTTTTGCCGGGTTTATCCTCTCTATTGTGAACGTGATCTTGAAACCATTGTTGCTGATTTTATCACTGCCAGCTATTTTGCTGACGCTCGGCTTGTTTACTTTAATCGTTAATGGATTTATCGTCTACTTGGCGGCTATATTGGTGCCAGGGCTTGAGATTGGTTTCTGGGCGGCAGTACTTGCTGGGATGATTGTCAGCTTGATAAACTATGTAATGACGAACTTACTGGATGTTCGCAGCCCAAGGAGCCACGCATAACTTATGAATATTGATCCGCTTGCCGTTCTTACAATTGTCTCAGCAGTGCTTATGGTGATTTGCATTCTCTTGCAAGCCCGGGGTGCCAGCTTAGGTGCTGGTTTTGGTAGTTCGGGCGAGCTATTTACGACTCGTCGTGGTACGGATAAAAGCCTCTTTGAAGCTACTATTGTGCTTGCGGTGATTTTCGTAGGCTCGTTACTTGTAAGTTTGCTATTGGGATAAGCCGGAAGAGCGGTGGATACGCTGCAACTGATATGAATGATGAACATCTAAACAATGAAATTGACATCACTCCCCGGCAAGAGCTGAAGGGCAGGCTGCGTCAAATAGAAGGGGTAACTCTTAAACATGCGCATCGTTTTATTATTCGCCGCTGGAAAAATCTCCAGGAAGTGAGACGGCACGCGCTCGGTTGGTTGCTTTTAGTTGGACTGTTAAGCTTGGCTGCAATGTGGCAAACCAATCAAACGATTAGTCTCTATTCAGAGGAGATACCAAGCGAAGGCGCAACCTATACAGAGGGAGTATTTGGGGCAGTTGATAACCTTAACCCCATCTTTGCTAGTACGATTGCTGAGCGTTCAGTGGCACGATTACTGTTCGCCAATCTACTCACATATGATGAAAAAGGCGACCTTGTTGGTGAGTTGGCTCAGAGTTGGAGTGTCGAGCCGAAAGAAAATAAGGTATATACCCTTACGTTGCGGCCAAATGCGCGCTGGCATGATGGAATGCCTGTTACTAGTAAAGATATCATTTACACATTCTCAGTTATTAAAGATGCCGATACGCGCTCGCCGCTTTATAGCAGTTGGCGAAACATTGCCGTTGAAGCCATCGATGAGCGTTCAGTGCGCTTTATATTACCCACCCCGTATGCGCCGTTTCCCAATGCACTGACCATTGGCATTTTGCCTGAACATATCCTCGGCAAGTTGCGGCCATCAGAACTTCGTAATAATAGCTATAACCGAACGCCAACTGTGGGCAATGGCGCCTTCACTTTTCAAGATTTGCGAGCGCTTAATAATGAGCGCACCCATCACTTAGTACGAATGGCTGCCAATCAAGATTATTTCCTTGGTGCGCCCAAATTAAGGCGTTTTCATTTGCATGCTTATAATGACCGCGATCAATTAATGAGTGCCTTTCGTTCTCAGGAAGTATCGGCTGTGGATGATATCAGTACGCAACAACTTAAAACCCTCGGCACATTGCATGATGCCGAACGAAGCGAATCACCACTATTTAATGGGGTCTATGCATTCTTGAAAACAAGCAATCCACTCCTCCAAGATTTACGCGTCCGTCAGGCGCTACAATTAGCAACTGATCGTTCAAAAATTGTTAATTTGCTTGATGGGCGAGTTCAGCCAGTTGTCAGCCCGCTGCTGCCAGGCCAGATCGGTTATCGGCCCGAACTCCGTCAGCCCGATATTAATATAGCCAGGGCTGGAGAATTACTTGATGCCGCGGGTTGGAGTATGGGACAAGATGGCAAGCGGACCAAAGAGGGGCAACCGCTTAAATTGCAGCTTGTTACTATCAGCAGCGGCGATTATCCGGGCGTTGCTCAAGAAGTAATGAATCAGTGGGCTAAACTTGGTGTATCGTTCGACTCACAATTAGTTCGAGCTGATGACTTTCAGCAAAATGTAATCGTACCCCGTGCCTATGACGTATTAATTTATGAAATCGCCATTGGCCGTGACCCAGATGTATATGCATATTGGCACTCGTCGCAAACCAATGAACGTGGATTTAATCTGTCAGATTATAAATCAGCTAAAGCCGATGATGCCCTTGATAGCGCTCGCACCCGTCTTGATAACGCGCTTCGTGAGGCAAAATATCGTACCTTTATCCAGCAATGGTTAGCAGACGTACCGGCTATCGGCCTCTATCGCCCAAGCCTCAGCTATGTGCAAACAAAGAATATAACCAGCTTTCGGCCACAACCGCTGGTTGACCAAATAAATCGCTTTTACAATATTCGCTATTGGTCATCAGGCAATGAACAGCTCCACAAAACATTATAACGAGATCTTAAAACAGCCTTCACGAAAAGACTCCTATTCTGATAAAATAACAGAGTATGCGCGAGTGGCGGAATCGGTAGACGCGCTAGCTTGAGGGGCTAGTGTTCGCTTTAGAACGTGGAGGTTCAAGTCCTCTCTCGCGCACCAGATATTATTACAGATAAGAAACTGTTCCATAGAGTGGCGCACTTTTTGCTTTAAGTGAGTTCTTATCTGTTGCAGGTTGAAGTCCTCTCTGGCTAAAAATACTACTTCAGGTAAGCTGGCTATGTCCGAAGAAGAGAAACATTGACATAATTGTACTGCTTTTATACTCTATAAACATGAGTACTGTAAAACTACAAGTTCCACTAGACAAAGACGTTCGTGACCAATGGGAAAACTATGCCCATCGCAATGGTTTTGATTCCTTGCAAGCCTACATCCGGTTTCTGGCTAAGGCTGATATTGATGGCCGAAGAGTTAACCTTGAGGAATCGGTGCGTCTAAGCCCTGAGGCCGAAGCCCGCTATACCAAGGAAATTGCCGAACACGAAAAAAAGCGCCGTCAGGGCAAGGTAAAAGAGTATCATTCGGTTGACGATTTGATGCGGGATTTGCTGATGGATGAAGCGAATTGAGTTTACTAAACAATTCCAAAAACGGCTCAAACAACGCTACGGTCACCAACCCAAAGTCGTAGCGCGGCTGCAGCGACACCTCCAACTATTCAAACAGAGAATTCGTAAAGAGCCGATTAATGATCATCCGCTAACCGGGAGACTCAGGGGTCTTCGTGCCTTTTCTGTGGGCGGTGATGTGCGCGTTGTATACGAAGAAACTACGGATCGTTATTTGCTGCTCGATATCGGCTCGCATAATCAGGTATATTGAGCAACTTTTCGTACAACAGTAAAACACTTGCCTCAATTTGGTAAATTGAGGACAGCCAGTGGCTGTCCGAGGAATCTTTGCTTGGCCGAACGAGCAATGTGCTTGAAGGCACATTGCGCCGAGTGAGCAAGATAAAACAAGTCCTCTCTCGTCAAGAATTATTCACTTGAAAGGACGAGAGCTAGTGTTCTTTAGCTCGCGGTGTGCGAGCAGCTGCCATCCGCAAGAGAGCTGGTATTGTCTTGTGGTCAAGCTGATTAAGCGTCGTAATCTTGATATGGCGAGCTTGCTTCCCGGTACCTTCCAGAAGGTGAGCCGTGTCTAGCGGCATTAGCTCGACACCTTTAGAGAACATAATGTTGACATAGCCACCATGAAGCATTAGTGCGACCGGCATACCTTTATAGGTGCCGGGTATAAAGGTAAAGCCAAGCAATTTTATAGGCAAGCTTATCTCCTCAATCGCATCTGGCAAGTTCTGACGAACCAACTCTCTTGCTTTCAAGAACAACTCTCTGACCTGGGGATTAGTCTGAGCGAGTAATTTCGTTAATTGGGAAGCGTCATCCTTCATATCTATATAATTATATCAAGATCTACTAAGTCTCAGGGAGTATCGATTCTGAACGAGCTATTTAGGCTCAAAAATGTGGATAATTCTCTTATGGCAAACTCGTAATTCTCGAACCTGAGTACTGGTCTATTTACTCCTCCTCAGCAACATTCACTAAAGATCCGTTCAGAAATCCAAGCAATGATATCGAGCTAGAAAAAGCGGTCAAAATTTTGCTCACAACCAGCTGTTTTAGTGTTGCAAGCTGACTCCGCTGATCAGCGGAGTCAGCTTGCACGGGGTATCTTCTTTCAGTTGCGCCAGGAGAACAATAGGCGTGCCAAGTCGGTTGCTGTGTTCCTCTGCTGGAATAGAGCCATCAGGCCGCGCGTCCAGAAGATGGTTATGTCGTAGAGGGCGTGAACAACTATGGCTATCCAGAGGCCATAGTTGAATGTGAGGTAGAAAAACACCAACCCCATGTACCAAGCGTTGATCATACCAAATGTTCCCTGGTATTCATGCGCATCGCGAAACCGGATGTTGGCCGACACAATGGCGGCTGCGAATAGCCATTCGTAGGCTCCACCGAGCTGGGGATCGAGAATGCCAAAGCTTGCCCAGTTTGCAATCGGAATTAGGATGGCGGTGTAGATCCA
>JARIHL010000049.1 GCA_029288315.1 Candidatus Saccharimonadota bacterium | reverse complement strand
GAAATGTATATTATTTTGGTTTGAAAATCAGGGACGATGCGATTCAATAATTCAGCAGTAATGCGTTGTCCAGATACGTCATCAAACCTAAATTCACCAAATTGCCGCTGCCAGGCTTTTAACGTTTCACGAAACGGCGCATCATGGGGTTTATGGCCATAGACGAGTGTGGCTGCCAGGGGTTTTTGCTCAAATAACCGCTGTTTAAGCATCGAGTAAAAAGCAGTAATGCCGATACCAGCTGCCACAAACAGCGGATCATTCTCATTACTCCAGTTAAAATGGCCTTGTATCCCGTAGCCATCAATAATGTCGCCAGATTGTAGGGTGAATAATCTTTGCTTAAAATCACTCTTACTATTTCTTGTGGTAATAGTAATAATTCCTTCATGTGGTGCAGATGAAATAGTGAACCGGCGTTCGTAAGTACCATAATCGGTTGCAGAGATTTCCAGCCGGATTGACTGGCCAGCAATCCAGCTGACAGGCTCTCGTGGTTGAAACGTAAATGAAAAAGCAGTGTCGGTAATTTGTTGATGTTCCTTAAAAACAAGCTTCATATCTAAAGATGGTACACTAAAAGTATCTAAGGGGAATATTTTATTATGGATCAACTGAAGGCGTTACAAGAAACTATCAACAATATCTATTGGTCGTTACTTGTTCAAGGTGTTCTATTCGTGCTATTGGCTATACTTATTCTTGTCTATCCTGCTTTACTCTTTGCCCTTGTTTCGGCAACCTTTTTACTTGTAGGTATAGTACTCCTGGCTATGGCCTGGAAAGTGCGCAAATTTTGGAACAAAATTCCGAATATTTTGAAATAGATGCATACTGCCGCGCTCAGGTTTTCGCTTTTAGGGACTCGACCTTCCCGGGAGGAAGGCAGCGAGCTGTTTGTGAGCGGACTGTTTCCCTGAAAGCGAAAACCTGAGCGCGGCAGTATGCATACTTTGTCTGTAGGATTCTTTATAGCCATAAGTCATAAGGTTCTATACCTTGAGGACGGAGGAATGTAATGGCAAAATATGGTGAAACTGCTAAAAAAGAAGTAAAAAAGAAAATGCATGAGTTAAAAAAGGGCACACTCAAGAGTGGCAGTGGTAAAAAAGTCACGAAGAAGGATCAAGCGGTTGCTATCGCCCTCAGTGAAACACGCAAAAAAGGCGGTAAGGCTCCTGCGAAGAAATCTAAAGCTAAGTAAAGTTCGCGTCGCAGATCTTTGTAGGCTCTAGTATTCTCCAGGTTTATAAATTGTTCGTTGTGAAGTATATACCTGCCCAGTTTTGAGTATTCCGACTGCGTGATCGACGGCAGTAAAATACTTTGGTTGTTTTTTGAGTTCATGCATACTCATCCATTGGTTGTGACCACCGTGCCAGGTATTGGTAAGTTGGCCACTGACGCCCGTTGCCTGCATTATAACAAACAACTTATCTTCTAAAAGTAAATCTTTATCTGTTTCATGATCGCGCTGACGATACAATGCCTGAATTTTGCAAGTAGCCTTAAGGCCTGTTTGTTTTTTTAGCTCTCTTGTGGCTGTTTCTTCAACATCCTCATCCCATTGCATTGGCCCGCTAATATAACCCCAAAATCCGAAAAAAGGGTTCCGCCGCCGTTGTTGAAATAAATATAGAGGCTCGTTATACTCATGCTGTTTTTGAACAATAATTAATAGAGATAGCTTTGGTTGACGCTGAATGGTCAACTGCGCTTCATTGAGGTTGTTGGCAAATTCCTTACCTTTGGCCGTGAGGCGATAATGACCATTTTCTATCTTTTCAACATACCCAGCGACGACAAGCTTCCGTAGGTAGAATTTAAATGAATCACTCTGCAAACCAGTTGGCCGCATGAGTGTGCTAAAGCGAGCTGTTTCGGTGTGACGCAGCGAATCTAATATTGAAACCTGCACTTTATGTAATTGATGAGTCATCTGACCTAGTGCCCTTAAGGGTAACAAGTTACCCTGGATTATTATCATATGGTTTGACATTGTTATATAACAAAGGAGAATATATGTCCACAGAAGCAATGCGCAGGCCGGCTGAAATGTTTATCAATTCAAGCCCAAACCGATTATCGATAGATGACTATACAGAACAATTGATTACCAAAGGCCGTATGACGGCAGCTGTTGAGGAATCATTAATAAAGGCCAGTGCTAAGCGGCTAGGTCATGATATTATTTTTTATATTGCGGGAGGATTAACCGGTATGAGTGACGCAGTAAAAGAACGGTATTTTACTTTGAGCGAGCTTGTGGCAACATACCAAGAACCCGGTGCTGCCATGTTTGGCTATGCACCACATTTACATGGCACTGATCCGATTAGACATCCGGATGTGAGCCCAGCAGAGGTACGTGACATTGACTATCTGTGGGCAGCAGTGTTGGCCGATGGCCAATTCAACTTTTGGGAACCACTGGCTCATGGCAATGCCATTGAAGCTGGCTGGGCAGAGCTGCATGAAATTCCTGCAGTACATCTCGTGTCTGAGGGTGTAAGAACATCTCGGTTAGTGAGAGGCCTGCGTAATTGTATGAGCACCATTGCCTATACGGATTTCCAAGCTGATGGTTTGCCACAAGTACAAGCATTTTTAGATGAAGTGCAACAAGCACAGCTCAGGCAGGCATCTGAATCCGCCCAAGCTTAACGCTTTGCCTGTCGTTTGCGTTCATGAGGGTCAAGATAGCGTTTACGCAGGCGCAGGTTTTTCGGAGTGACCTCGAGCAACTCATCGTCTTCAATAAAATCAAGACATTGCTCGAGATTTAACTGCGTGTATGGGGTTAATTGCACGGCACCATCTGACGATTTGCTGCGCATATTGGTGAGTTGCTTGGCTCGGCAAACATTCACTTCAAGATCCTCCTGCCGATTGTATTGCCCTACAATCATGCCAGGATATATTGGAGTCCCCGGACCAATAAATAGCTCACCGCGAGCTTCCGTAGCTTCCAGTGCATATGGTGTTGCCACGCCTGCCTCAGTAGCAATGAGTGCGCCATTTCGAGTTTTCTGCAACGCCGCACCGATTGGTTGATAACCATGTGGCAGGCTATTCATAATCACCGTGCCTTTTGTGGCAGTGAGCATCAGATTGCGCAGGCCCAGCAAACCACGCGTAGAAATAATATAAGTGAGCCGTGTATTACCCTTGCTTGTTGGCATATGTTCTTTTAGGTCTGCCCTTCTTAGGCCTAACTCTTGATTCACGCTGCCGACAAATTCGTCACTTACTTCAATAATTAATTCCTCGAGAGGCTCTTGAAGAATGCCGTCAATCATTTGGGTAACGACTTGTGGCCGGCCAACTTCGAATTCATATCCCTCGCGCCGAAGAGTTTCAATTAAAACACTCAAATGCAGTTCGCCACGACCACTGACCAAAAAGCCAATGCCATTTTCAGTTACGCGTAGGGCTACATTTGTTTCAAGCTCTTTTTGTAGGCGATCGCCAATTTGCCGGCTGGTAGTAAATTGTCCCTCACGGCCTTTTAGTGGCGAAGTATTCGGGCCAAGATAGATTTGAAGTGTCGGCGCTTCAATGTCGAGTATGGGAAGTGCTTCAGGATGTGCAATGTCGGCAATAGTCTCGCCAATATGCGCTTCAGGAATACCAGTGATGGCAATGATG
>JARIHL010000047.1 GCA_029288315.1 Candidatus Saccharimonadota bacterium | reverse complement strand
TGCCCAAGCCTTTATTGACAAAAATCTTATCAATTTTACTTTTAATAATAGTGCCATCGACTTTTATTAAGGCAATGGGTTGATTTTGTTTAGCTATACCGCGCTGAATACGGCCAATAGCATACTTGCCAAGAAAATTGTCATAATTAAGCGCTGTTACCAATAATTGGAGTGGCGCATTGATTTCTACCTGCGGCGCCGGCACGTCATTAATAATAGCTTTGAATAGAGGAGTTAGATCAGCCTCGCCAGTAGGATCTGTGGGGTTATTTTGCCAGGCTTTACCGTCGCGGCCAATGGCAAAATAAACTGGGTAATGGAGTTGATCATCCCGAATAGCGAGTTCGAGAAAAAGATTGGCGATTTCATCTTCAACTTCGTGTACACGGCTGCTTGGCTTGTCAATTTTATTAATAATCACGACTGGTTTGAGACCCAATGCCAGTGCTTTGCCCAGTACAAATTTAGTTTGTGGCATCGGCCCTTCCTGGGCGTCAACAATCAACAATACGCCATCAGCCATATTGAGTGTGCGTTCAACCTCACCCGAAAAATCGGCATGACCAGGGGTATCGACAATATTAATTTTGTAGCCCTGGTATTCAATAGTCGTCTGCTTGGCAGTAATGGTAATGCCGCGCTCACGCTCGAGGTCGCCGCTATCCATGATAAGCACTTGACCCATCTCGGCTTGGTTGCTGCGAAACGTATGTGATTGTTTTAAAAGCCCGTCAACAAGCGTCGTTTTGCCATGGTCGACGTGAGCAATAATAGCAATATTACGGATGAGTTGAGAATCGATCATAAAATAAATAAGATAATTAAAATAAATTATAGCAAGAGTTGCTTGATTTTGGAACCTCTCATAACCTGGGCACCTACAATTTTACTGTGACGGCACAAAAATATGAGCAGGAGGAGGAAACAACGATGTTTCTCCTCCTGCACACCGGAAATGTAGCCCTACCGTTTACGATTTGCGCGTTTGGCGGCTTCTCGTTCGGCTTTGGCTTCGCGTGCTTTTATGACACGCGTGACTCCTGCTTGAGCGGCAGCCTTATGTTCGGGGACTTGTGATGTTTGTGCAATACGTTTGAGTTCGGTAAAGGCTCCGTTGGCAGTCTCGCCTCCTCTTAAGGCAACGAGGACTTTATTGTTTATGCGCCTAAGCATTGCGTCGCTCATAGCTACTCCATTCCAACGATTTATTCGGGCTGCTAGATACTATATATCAAGTCGTGATGATTGCTATTTATGTGCGTTGCTTCAAGAAATTTGTATGAGTTGCAGCGTTGGCTGGCTCAGCCAACGCTGCAACTCGTGACTGACGTGGGATTTACTCCTTCTTTCCAGTCCTGTTCCTGCCTCCTCTCTGGCGAGGAGTATTTTTAGGATTTTCTTTCTTGGCTTTTGCATTGGCGCGGGCTTGCTCAAGCTGATCAAGACCCTGTTGCGCGAGGGTTCTGAGCTGTGGATTTGTTGAAGTTCTGGCTAAGCGTCTGAGATTGGTTTCAGCATCTGCGCCCCCCTTCTTTGCGTCACGTATATAGTTGCGGACTTGCCTCACCATCGCACTTTCTTGAGGCATGGGTTTCTCCTTCACTGAGTAGTTCTGCGGTAGGTTCTAGGAAAGCTATGATACAGTGTTAACGCTTCTTGCTCCGTATTTCCCTGAGTCGCGCCTCTAGCTGTGTCTGTCTATCTCTTTCTTTCCTTATATCATCCAATGCCTGTTGAGCCATGGTGCGGTAGGTTGGGTTTGTCGAAGTTTTGGCCAGACGTTCAAGATCACTGATAGCACTCTTACTGCCTTTTTTGGCAGCTGCTATTTTATCTTTGATACGCCCTGTTATCCCGCCGCCTCTGTTGCTTCGTGGCATTCAAGTATCCTCAACTTCACATTCGGGATCTCTTCCTATTTTAAATAAACCCCTTTCCGTCAGTACAAGGCTGTGAGGCAGCCTATTCGAAATAGTATACTGCAAACTAGTTTACAAGCTCAAACAAAAGCGCTATAAGTTTACATTATTTTGGGCTGTAGATTTATTGGGGTGGAGCTGCTCGGCAACTCCACCCCACACCGGGCAAACAACAACTAGCTGCTCTTAGTCTGAGCCAATGCCGGCTTTTTGACGGGCAACGTTGTCATCGTGCGCACGCAGTTTTGCCTGAGCAGCTTTTGCCGAGTCGTGAAAAGGGTGGTCTCTATCAGCTGCGGCTTTTCGCAAAAGTTGTCTTGCTTGCCTGTTTCCAACTCTAGCGGCTTTAAAAAGTTCGGCGATTGGGTTGATTGCTCCCTGATCTTGCTTTTGCTCGCCCTTTTTTGTCATGATGTACCTCACCGGTAGTAGCTGCATTTGCCACTAAAATATTATAGCTAAAGTGATTTTGTAACCAAACATAATCGTTATATAGTAAGATTATGAAGCTCACAAGCCCTGCATTTGTACCAAATGCATCCATTCCCAAAATCTACACTCCTGCCGGGAAGAATAGTAATCCGCCATTGTCTATTGATGAAGTACCAGATGGCACGAAAAGCCTAGCGCTTATTATGCATGATCCTGATGCTTCGGCAGGTGATTGGGTGCATTGGACACTTTGGAATATTGACCCCCACACCACAAACATTGCTGAAAATTTTCTGCCGCCTGAAGCCAGCCAAGGTCTAACAAATTTTAACACGATTGGTTATCATGGACCCTGCCCACCAAAGGGCATTCATCGCTATGTGTTTGACTTGTATGCGCTTCATACTCAATTAGCGTTGAACGCTGGGGCAAATCGTACACAACTTATGAGCGCTATTGATGGTCATGTGCTGGCCACGGCGCAATTAGTGGGCGTATTTGGCAGTTAATAAATTTTAGCTTACAACACAATAAAGTCTTCATCATTGAACATCTTAATTATTACGCTTATACTGTAAGCAATTAGGTAGGTAATGGTAAGGTTGGCACGATGAAGATATTGATGCTCGGGTGGGAGCTGCCTCCGCATAATAGTGGCGGGCTTGGGGTGGCTTGCTACCAACTGTGCAAAGCGCTGAGTGTGCAGGGCGTGGAGATTGATTTTGTCGTGCCGTATCAAGATAAGCACGAAGACATTGATTTTATGAATATTCTGCCTGCTCTTCCCTATACTGCCGAGGTGCTTACTCTGGCTGGCGGGGCCTATGATAGTGCGGCGTTTGGACCGATTAAAAACACTTCACTGGATCATACGATTGCTATACCTATTGGCCTGCGCGAGCAACAAGCGAGTTACAGGAATTCGCTGCATACCATTATCCAGGCTAAAGAGTATGATGCCATTCATGCTCACGATTGGCTGACCTTTGAAGCAGCCATAGTAGCCAAGCAGTACACAAACAAGCCTCTTGTCGTGCATGTGCATGCTACTGAGTTTGACCGCTCAGGTAATGAACAGCATGGTAACCCGATTGTGCATGAAATTGAATATACGGCTATGACGTTAGCCGATCGTATCATCGCGGTTAGCCAAGCCACAAAGGATATCATTGTTCGTAAGTACGACATTCCCAGTGACAAAATAGAAGTGGTTCATAACAGTATTGATGCGACAGATGTACCGCCGCTTGATCCTCATAATGCTTATATTTATCTTGAAAAAATGAAAGCCCAAGGTTATAAAGTGGTGGTCGCGCTCGGACGCTTAACGGTACAGAAGGGCCTTACTCACTTGCTTCGGGCGGCGCAGTTGGTGATTGAACGTAATCCGAAAATACTATTTTTGTTAGCGGGTTCAGGCGAGCAGTATTATGAACTGCTATCGATGAGTGCTGAGCTAGGTATTGCTGAGAATATACTTTTTACAGGAGGTTTTGTACGAGGAAAGATCCAACGCGATGCATTTGCGATTGGTGATATGTTTATCCTGCCATCGGTTTCAGAACCATTTGGTATTACGGCGCTCGAAGCGGTAGGTTATGGCAATGCCGTGCTGCTTTCAAAACAAGCTGGTGTTGGCGAAGTATTACATCATGTTTTAACATTTGATTACTGGGATATTTACCGTATGGCTGATCAAATTTTGGCGGTTGCCGAGCATGATACTTTACGCGACGAACTATACCACAATTCATTTGAAGAATTTCGTCACCTTTCATGGCTGACTGTCGCTAGGAAATGCCAGGCAATTTATAGTAAGATGATTGTTACTCCTAATAGGCTTGTGCTATGAGTAAATCAATTTGCCTTTATCTGCATGTACATCAGCCATATCGCGTACGCCAGTACAGTATATTTGATGCTGGGCATAATCATAATTATTTTTTTGATCAAGATTATCACGCCAGAACTAATAATGAGCGTATTCTACACAAAGTTGCTGAAAAGTCGTATCTGCCAACCAATAAACACCTCATTCGTATCCTTGAAACGCATCCCGAGTTTCGTCTTAGCCTTTCGCTAACCGGTACGCTGCTTGAGCAATTAGAACAATGGTCGCCGCAAACTTTGGAGAGCTTTCAACGCTTAGTAGCCA
>JARIHL010000011.1 GCA_029288315.1 Candidatus Saccharimonadota bacterium | reverse complement strand
AAGCCTAGACGAAAAACAGTTTAATATACTACAACTTTAGCAAGTATACCCCTACGTCATGGACACGCTTCACTCGGGAATATATACCCAGGTAAATTTTTAAAAATTTACCTGGGTATATATTCGCCGGGTTGCACTCCGCTTGACGTTCCATGGCGTAGGGGTATACTTGCCACAACTTTTACTAAGGTTAATTCTATTAGGCATACTCTCAGAATTTCTTAACGGTAGCATAGAACTCTACCAAGGTTAAGCAGTTTTTACTATGCAGGTTGTTGATGCATGGCTTGCTCGTTTATACTAGATAGCAAAAGGAGGTAGAGTGCCCGAACCGGCCAAGTTGTCAGCTGCTGATTATGTGCATTTACACAACCATACACACTACAGTGTGCTTGATGGTTTGCAAAAAGTACCTGAAATGTTAGATCGCATTCAAGCACTCGGCATGCAATCAGTGGCTATTACCGATCACGGCACGCTTTCAGGTGCAATTGAATTTTACAAAGAAGCAACTGCCAAAGAAATCAAACCAATTATTGGCATGGAAACATATGTGGCGCCACGGACAATTGCCGACAAAGATCCAGCTAAAGATAAAGCCCGTTACCACCTTATTCTTATCGCTATGAATCAACAAGGCCTCGAGAACCTCTTCCGCCTTAGCTCAATTGCTAACCTTGAAGGCTATTACTATAAGGCGCGCATTGACCACCAGCTACTTGAGAAGTACAACAAAGGTCTTATCGTACTATCGGGCTGTATCGGTGGTGAAGTAGGCGAGCATTTGCGAAATGGCCAAGATGCGAAAGCATACGACTTTGCCAAGTGGTATAAATCAATTTTTGGTGACCGGTATTATATTGAAGTCCAAGATCACGGCCATCCCGATCACCCACATAAATGGAGTGAACAAGTTGCCGTTAATAAAAAGTTGCTCAAACTAGCCGCAGAATTGGAAATTCCGGCAGTCGTCACCTGTGATGCTCATTATGCTCAACCAGCCGATAAAGATGCTCACGAAATCTTGCTTTGCGTACAGACTGGAGCTAATCTCAGCGACGACGGGCGATTTACCTTGAAAGATTTTGATTTATTTGTTGAGGATCCAGCAGCTATTATTACTCGCTGGGGCACTCAATATCCTGAGGTGATTCGTAATACAAAGGCTATAGCCGAGCGTTGTGACATAAAGTTTGAACTGGGTGGCATTTTAATTCCTAAATTTGCCGTGCCTGAAGGCGAGACCGAAAAGACCTATCTGGATAAACTTGTATATCAGGGGCTCGCTGAACGATACGGGGGTATTGAAAGAGAAGAAGCGACTACATTAAGTATTGAAGCGGCCAAACAAAATCTCAAACCAGAAGTCTTAGAACGAGCTTCATATGAATTAAGTGTCATCGATGGTATGGGTTTTAATGGCTACATGTTAATTGTGCAAGATTTTATTAACTGGGGGAAAGACCAAGGTATTGTGTTTGGGCCAGGGCGAGGTTCAGCGGCGGGTTCAATCATTGCCTATGCTGTGCGTATTACTGATCTTGATCCGCTTGCATACGATTTGCTGTTTGAGCGCTTTCTCAATCCAGACCGTATTAGTATGCCCGACATTGATATTGATATCCAAGATACAAGACGCGATGAAGTTATTAACTACTGCGCCGCTAAATATGGGAGTGAGCGCGTTGCTAATATTGTAACGTTTGGCAAGATGGCGGCCCGGGCTGCCGTGCGTGATGTGGCCCGAACTCTGGAAGTGCCATACGGTGATGCTGACCGTTTGGCTAAAATGATTCCGCAACCAGTACAAGGACGTCATATTCCGCTGGCTAAATCAATTCAGGATGATCTTGACCTTAAAAAAGAATATCAGAATAATCCCACCAGCAAACGAGTGATCGATCTCGCTATTCGGCTTGAGGGCACTATACGTTCGCATGGGGTGCATGCTGCTGGTGTGGTGATTGCGCCGGAAGAACTGGTTAAGTATGTGCCGCTTGAAATGGCTCAAAAGGGCGTGGTAGCCACACAGTTTCCAATGTTCCCAATTGAAGAACTCGGCTTGCTTAAAATGGATTTTCTTGGCCTCTCAAACTTGACAATCATTAAAAATGCCATGCGCATTATAAAAAAAGTGCACAATGTGCAGATTGATCTTACCGCTATGCCGATGGACGACCAAAAAACATTTGAGCTCCTGGCACGCGCTGATACCACAGGCGTCTTCCAACTTGAATCAGCCGGGATGAAGCGCTACTTAAAGGAATTAAAGCCGCGAGTATTCGACGATGTGATTGCTATGGTAGCCATGTATCGTCCAGGGCCTATGCAATTTATTGAAGAATTTATTGCACGTAAAAATGGTAAGAGAGAGATCAGCTATCTTCATCCAAAAATGGAGGAAGCTCTGAAAACAACGTATGGTGTATTGCTGTACCAAGAACAGGTAATGCAAATATCCAAAGATTTGTGCGGCTTCACGGGCGGTCAAGCCGATACGTTGCGCAAGGCCATTGGTAAGAAAAAAATAGATGTTATGCAGAAGATGAAGATCGATTTTATTGAAGGGGCGATAAAACTGAGTGGTGCCAAACGTGAGGTCATGGAAACGTTTTGGAAACAATTAGAAGAATTTGCAGCTTACTGTTTTAACCGGGCTCACGCAGCCTGTTACGCGCTCATTGCCTATTGGACAGCTTATTTAAAGGCGCACTATCCTGCAGCTTTTATGGCAGCACTCATGACTAGTGATCAAGATGACATTGACCGGCTGGCGATTGAAATTACTGAATGTAAACACATGGGTTTAGAAGTACTTGCTCCTGATGTTAATGAATCATTTGCAGAGTTTGCGGTTGTACCCGATACAAATCAGATTCGCTTTGGTTTAAATGCTGTTAAGAATGTCGGTACTAATGCCGTGGAAGAGATCCTTCGTGCCCGGGCTGATGGTGGTGAATTTGTCACACTCGAAGACTTTGCAAAGCGGGTTAACGTGCGGATTGTTAATCGTAAAAATCTGGAAAGCTTAATGAAGGCAGGTGCATTTGATCGCTATGGTGAACGTGCGACACTACTCTTTAACCTAGACGCTATTCTTAGCTTTGCAAGTAAGCTGCAACGGGAAGCAGAGAGCGGTCAGGTTAATTTATTTGGAGAGACGGCTCTGCCCGTCACTGCTCTCCAGCTTGAACAAGCGCCAGCTCCGACGCTAGAGCAAGAGCGGTTGCAGTGGGAACGAGAATTGTTAGGGCTTTATCTATCCAGTCATCCTCTTGATGCTTTTGATGAATACTTGCGCGAGCAAACTCATGATTTAACGGTTCTGATGCCAGAATTTGATGATGTGCCAGTGACGGTTGGTGGTGTTATTACTGCTGTTCGCCAAATAGCCACTAAAAACGGCGATAAAATGGCATTTGTAAAAATTGAAAATAAAACCGGTGAAATAGAATTAATTATTTTTCCAAAAACGTACGAATCATGCCAAGAATTGCTTATACAGGATAAAATTATTGTTGCAACTGGTACGCTCAGTGCCAAAGACCGCAATGGTAATCTCGGTGATGAAGTAAAGGTCCTAGCTGATACAATCAAAGAAATTACTGCCCAGGCCCTCGAAACATATGAACCAACAGGGCTGCCTCTAGCCAACCCGCAAGCTGGGCCAAAATCAGGGAGGCGAAAAGTAGCCGCTGCCAAGGTAGCGGCGGACAAGCCAGAGCAGCACATGGTCTATCAGCCAGTTGAGGATATAAAACCGCTGACGGTGCCAAAATTATACATACATATTAAAAATCCTGCAGACCATGAGATGTTGCTTAAGTTAAAACAAACATTCAATCAACACCCCGGCGATAGCGAGGTTATTCTAGTGTTGGGCCATGAAAAAAAATCAGCCATCCGTATGCCATTTACCGTGAACGCAGCAGAAGAGTTGCATCAACAAATTACTCGCCTATATGGTCAAGACTGTGTTGCTCTGCAATAATATATGAATTCAAATCTGATTTAAGATGTAAGTTTATAAAATGTTACCACCAGCGGTAAAGGCAAGCACGATTGCAATAATAACAATAACGGCAGTATCGAACACGGGGTGCAAGGCTACATAGCGCTTGCTGCGGTACCAGCCAAGTCGAAGCAGCTCTAAATGAGTAACGATAAAACCAAGAGTTGCAGCGATGAGTAACCCAAAGCTGGCATACATTGCCCAACTAGCACCTCCCGAGGCAATAACGGCGAAACCATTCACTTTGTGGGAGGATGGTGACGTGATTGTAGCTCCTTCAACTGCCTTGGCACTTGTTTGGCTCGTTTTTGGCGTACCATAAAAGGCTACAACTACAATGGTGTCATTCCCTTCAAAATTAGTTGCTCGTTTGACGCCAAACCCCACTTCTGTGTAGTCACCAAGCACATTTGCGCGATGCGACTCACTTTGCATCCAAGCCCCAATTACTTCGTTACTACTTAAAAAGCCATAAGCTAAGTTTTCGCCGGCAGCTTGATAGCTATAGCCAGCTTGCTCAAAAAAATGCCATGGTGTTGTACCGTCCGGCGCGACATGCCCCCAATATTTTTTGGCAACCATATCCTCAACCTTAGCCTGAGCCGCCTTACTCAATGTTGCATTATGCTGTAATGGGGCGAGTCTTTGCCTGGCACGGGCTTGATTTGTTTCTTGGTGTAGCTGCGCGGATTCAACTTTAGCACTGTAGCCCAGAATGCGTGGCTGACCATTATGAATATTATAAACAAATTGTATCAGCAAAAGGCCAACAAGCAGGACCGCAAACCAACCTGTTCGCCGCCGATGTAATGCCTGTAAATGAAGAGCTGCTCTTGAGGGCGCTTTTTGTTTTTTCATGTTGTTTTTAAGTATGCCTGAGCGAGTTCATTTTGGCTAGTAATTTTTGCACAATGGGCTTACATTATTTCTCTTGCGAACGCGCGATAGCAAATGATCAATGCACGGTTAGCGCATATAATGCTATGCCCGTTGCCACGCTCACATTAAACGACTCTTTTTTACCAACCATTGGAATTTCAAGTGTCACGTCGCAACGTTCGAGTAGATGAGTGCTAATACCTTGTACCTCCTCGCCCAATATGAGTACTAGTTTTGAGGGTATAACTTTATAGTCCGAGAGCATAATGGATTTTGATGCCTGTTCAAGCGCGGCGAGCGTATACCCTAATGTGCGATAGCGAGCTAGTAGCGGTAATGGATCTTGGCGGTATGCAAAGTTGAGGCTGTGTTCAGCGCCAAGAGCCGTTTTATGTATTTGTTTTGTTATTCTCTGACGTTCATGAGGCGGGCGAGTATCATGCTGAATTTCAGGATGTGGTGTATAGCCAGTGAGGTAGAGATGGTCAACTCCAAACCCGTCAGAGGTACGAAAAATTGATCCGACATTATAAATACTGCGAATATTATGAGCTATAACAACTAATTTCATATTCAAAGTTTAGAGTAATTAATAAAAAAGTCACGCCGTTAGTATGATGTCTCAACAAAATTGCCTTGTACCAGGCTGGACTCAACACGTGAGCCCGCCGGGTACAAGGATTGTTAACCGCTTAGGCGAAATAGAGATAACTGTCAGTGTGCTGTTGCTTGCGAGTGACTGTCCAGCCCTCCCTACGCCATTCTTGGGCAACCTCCTCTTCCCAGCCGAGCGGCAAATCAAATTGGATGTGAACGCTGAAGGTATCTTCCCCTCTGCTTACTGCCGCATCATGTTCTTTCTGAACAGTCTCGCGGAAGGCTTGAATTTTTGAAGCTCTCACTTCCTGGGCATTTCGACGGGACGTTTCGCGCGGCTCAGCCATCTGTACCTCCAAAGGTTGTAGCAGCCAATAATATTATACAATATTTCAAAAATTTTTACAATTTATATTTTCTGGGCGCCTCACTTCTCTTCCCAAACACAGCCTTTCCGGTGGCGTTACCTGACCTTTTGGTCAGGTAGCACGGTTTGGGAAGGGAAATAAGGGTGGTGCAGTTATATCTTACAAACTGTCTTTTAAGCTTATGCTTTGCTACAATAAGTCACATGAGTGAAGCCGAAGCACAGGCTAAGTTTCGCGAGCAGGATGAGCTCAATACTCAAAAACGTGCGGCATTGCTCGGTTTGCAGTATTTTGATACGCGCGGCAAAGTGGCCAATGCACCACTTTTTCAAAATATTTTGAATGTGCAAGAGATGTACCAAGGCTACATCGTGCCTCTAAGTGATGGCAGCGAAAATATTCCGCTGCTGTTTGGTATTACGGTGCAAACTCCTCAACGCTTGCTGCGTGAATTACGCGAACGTTTTCAGGAACGGACTGTACAATTCTGGATGATTAGCTTGCTGGGTTTTAAAGAATTCATGCTACGCTATGATCCACCCAAGAAAGTTGTCTACGATGATGTTAAGATTGCTAGTCAAGGCGATAGTGCTACTATAGCCGAAGTTTCCAAAACACTTGATACTGTTCGTACCGACGACATTTTAAATTATTTAATCACACAAGCTGATCGTTTGAATGCTTCAGATATTCACTTAGAATGTCAGCGTGATAATGTGCGAATTCGATTTCGTGTTGACGGTGCTTTGCATCCGGTAGCACAATTAACCAGCGAGAAATATAGAATTCTTTTGGCGTCGATAGCCAGCCGGGGAAACATATCAACTGCCTCAACTGATGCGCAAACTGGCCATATGCTGCAAGACATACGGAAAGAAGATGGCACTCAGCATGTATTGAACATGCGCATCGAAACGGTGCCGACGGTTTATGGCCAGGATGTTGTTATTCGTCTATTCAACTTCGACAATAACTTGTTAAATCTCAAAAACTTAGGCATGAACGAATGGCAGCGCCGTGAATTTGAAGCTATTATCGAACGGCCACATGGCATGGTAATGATCGTTGGGCCAACGGGTTCTGGCAAGTCTACCACCCTCTATTCCATGATTAATGCGCTCAACGATCCTGGCCGAAAAATTATTACTCTTGAAGACCCGGTCGAATATAGCATTCCAGGAATTAGCCAAATCCCAGTTAATACTGGCCAAGGCGATAGCTTTGCCGAAAAGTTGCGTGCAGTGTTACGGCTCGACCCCGATGTGGTTATGGTTGGTGAAATTCGCGATGTTGACACCGCTCGTACAGCTATTCAAGCATCAATTACGGGGCATTTGGTACTGAGCACTTTTCACGCCAGCACGGCCGCAGCCGCATTTAGTCGCATTATTGATATGATTGGTCAGAATCCAATTTTTTCTACAGCAATACGCTTAGTTGTGGGTCAGCGATTAGTGCGTCGTCTCGACGATGCCACCAAGGTGCCATACCAGCCAGATGAAGCCACGCAAAAATATATTGCCGGCATCCTTCACGATCTACCACCGAATATTCAAAAACCCGACCTTACCAATGTAACACTCTATAAACCCGGCAGTTCAGAGGCGGCACCATTTGGTTATGTTGGCCGCATTGTTATTATGGAGCAAATGAGCGTGAGCCACACTATTCAAGCATTTTTGCGCGGTGAAGTGCAAGATATTGATACGTCACTTATTGAACAAACTGCTAAAAAAGCTGGCATGATTACCATGGAGCAAGATGGCCTATTAAAAGCTCTTCAAGGCATAACCACGCTCGAAGAAGTTAATCGTGTTATTTGATTTGCCAATTTCTTACAGTAGACTAGATTCATGGAACGACTACAACCTGGAGAAACATACCAAACGTTAAGCCAAGCCGAAGCAAGAGATATAGCACTGAATGCACTGTATGAAACCGTAGTCAATTGGCTGGATCTTACTTCGCAGGCGAGAAGTTATTTCCGGCGAAAACCAGAAGAGCTGCATGCTGAACTTGATCGGTTGGCTGCCAGTGGTAAGGTAACCCCAAAATTAATCGAACGTATTAAAGCTGAATTCCCTGTCGGAACCTCGTAGTTATCCTTTATTGAATGTGTTTGGCAATAGTTGGCACAAGCCGTTCATCGAACACTGAAGGGATAATGAATGAAGCCGACGGCTTATCGATCAGCGAAGCAATAGCTTCAGCAGCAGCCATTTTATGCTCATCAGTAATCCGTGTCACATGGTTATCAAGTGCTCCTCTAAATATGCCTGGAAATGCAAGTGCATTATTAACCTGGTTTGGGAAGTCGCTACGGCCAGTGGCGATAATTGCTGCCCCGGCTTGTTTGGCGATATCAGGCATAATCTCAGGCGTCGGATTAGCAAGAGCAAAAACAACGGGTTGCTTATTCATAACCGCAATATCTTCGCGTGTAAGCATATTCCCACGGGCTATACCAATTACAATATCAGCTTCTTTCAGGGCGTCTCGAAGTTGGCCGGAATGATAGTAATTTGAATGAAGATTCGCCAGGTAACGCTTTTCTTCAGTAAGATCAGCCCGGTTTGGCCCAATGATTCCTTTACTGTCAACGGTGATAATCTCTGGCTTGGCGTAAAGATAGAGGAGTTTCGCAACAGCGACGCCAGCAGCTCCAGCGCCAATGAGTACGATTTTAGTATCGGTTAGTTTTTTACCAACAACTTTCATAGCATTAATAAGACCGGCGAGAACGACAACTGCCGTACCATGTTGATCGTCATGCATGACTGGGATTGTCAATTCTTGTTTAAGACGCTGTTCTATTTCAAAACATTGAGGTGAAGCGAAATCTTCCAGGTTAATACCACCAAAGCTCGGTGCAATCGCTTTGATGGTAGCTACAATTTCGTCAACGCTATGTACACTCAGTACGATAGGCACGGCGTCAATATTCGCAAAGTGTTTAAAAAGCAATGCCTTACCTTCCATGACGGGCATAGCAGCTTCTGGGCCAATATTGCCAAGACCTAAAACTGCTGAACCATCAGAGATAACGGCGACAAGGTTGTTTGTCCAGGTATAATCGCGTAGCTGCTCGGGGTGTTCGGCAATGTGCCGAGAGACAGCAGCTACGCCGGGAGTGTAGTAAGCACTTAATTTTTCCTTGCTGTCTGGGATATCGCGCAGTGCAGTCGTGATTTTGCCGGCATACTTTTTATGCAAGTGTAATGCTTGTTCATCAATGTTCATCTGTAAGTCCTTTAACGATTTATAATAAGCCATAATAACGATAGTAACAGACCGCAAAAAGCTACCTCAACGAAAGCTCCCCACGGACGTTCATATCGCTGTATGGCTTGATGAAATACAAAAAAGCGATGCTGAACGCCATACCGATAATGAAATATCCATAACAGATCTGGCAAAATGGCAAATACCGCACAAAGGAGGATCAGATGAATGTGCTGCGGAAAAAATGTAATACCAAGCAGTAAAAAAATGGTACATAACAAAGCATCCATAACAGTCAAGACTATCAATTGCTTGCCCCAGTTATTGAACCAGGTCAAACCACCGAAATGTGGCATCATATCAAGTAAAAAGTGAGAAGCTAAGGCAACAAGAGGGGCAAGTACGGGCTGCTGAACCACGACAGCGATAGTCACACCAGTCAAAACATGATTAAAGCCAGTCATGCCATTATTGTACGCTAAACCACCTTTCGTGTGTATTTCATATAAGCGCAGAAACTTGCGAAGTCTGCAGCTTTGATTTACTATAATGAACGTTAATCAGTTAAATTTCAGTGTGGGCAGGAGGGTAAAACGAAGATTATGAAATTTATTGTAAAAACAGTACTTGTAATGGTATTCGCAGTAGCGGGCGTAATGATGGATGGTGCCATTAAAAAAGACGGCCACATTGTTATTGCTCATGATGGTCAAGTGCATGCACAAGTTGTACAAGTACAGGGTCAGTCATCAAATAATCAAGCGGTTGTATACACCTATACAGCGCAACCAGGCGATACCTACTCTTACATAGCTCGAAAAGCAGTGCAGACCTACGGTAAGAAGGCTACCGTAAAGCTCAGCCAAGCGCAAATTGTTTACGCTGAAACTAACCTAACCCTACAAGCTGGTTTGCCCATGCTTGTTGCTGACCAAAAAGTTGAGATCAATGAATCAACTGTTAAGCAATGGGTTGATAAAGCGAGAACACTGAGTGCCGATGAACAAGCTGCGTGGCAATATTATGTGCAATTTGTTGATTTTAATACTGACCATGTTGGCACAGCGCACTAAGTATTTTTAGAAACAAATATGCCCCGCCAGACTGCAGCGAAGGCATATTTGTGGTTAAATGATGCTTTTAGCTGCGAGGGCGGGGCTGATTAGAGCCTATGCCTGATTTCGATGAAACCGGGGCGAGTTGGCGAACGGCGGAGTTGTACCATTCCTGGCTTGATATCTTGCCAGTCATCCGTCGGTTCAAAGCGTCGAGCTTTGGTAATTCCCGTCGGCGTTTCAAGACGGTAAGAAAGTATACTCCCACCGGGAATGAGTAGGGTCTCTACTGTTGGCGCAACTTCGTGCCAGGCTGAAGTCGGCTGGATATAACGTATATCACTCCAATCAACTTGGGTGTGGCCACGTTGTACAAGCTCCACTACAGCTTGGGCCAGCGATGAATCGCTCGTCAGTCGTCTCACCAGGTCAGTAGTTAACCCAGCCCCCTCCAGTGCTTGAAGTAGGCTGCTCACCTCACTGAACAGCATTCTCGTTACGTTATTACTCATGATTTCGAAACCTCTCTGCAGTGGGGTTAATCTGAAATAACTGAGCATTCAAGATCGCTATGAATACCTTTCGATAGACTGACTATTATATATTAACAACTAAAATTAGTTTATGTCAAATACATCTGCTGTCTCTCATCCCTTTGTCAAACGCCGCCTTCCCGGCGGTGCTACCTGATCTGTTTGATCAGGTAGCACGGTTTGACAAAGGGATGAGAGACAGCAGATGTATAGACACACTGTAAAGTTTGAATTGTACAGGGTATATGGTACAATTATGACCAATGCAAAGTGGTAATAGTTAAGAGGTAATGTTAAGAATGTACCAGCTAATTCAAAAGGTAGAAGCCAAGTATCGCAAGGCTAAAATAGTTGACGCGCGGACGGGCGACACTGTTCGTGTGCACCAGAAAGTCAAAGAAGGCAATAAAGAGCGTATCCAGATATTTGAAGGCGTAGTTATCCGAACTGATCGTAAGCAAAGTCTGACAAATAGTATAACAGTGCGTCGCATTTCTAGTGGTGTGGGTGTCGAAAAAAGCTATTTACTTCACTCACCACTTGTCTTAAAAGTAGAAGTTGTAAAACGGAGTAAAGTTCGCCGTAAATATCTATCATTCCTACGTGAGCGAAGTGGCAAATCAGCTCGTTTAACGGCGATTGATTTTGATAAAACAAAGGTCAATGACGTTGCGAGCCGTGAAGCCGAGGCTGAGCTTGAACATATCAAAGAAGAAATTGCCGAAAAACATGAATCTGGCGAATATGTAAGTGATGCAAAAGAAGCCATTCAGGCTGAAAAAGCTGATAAAAAATAATTTTTACAAAACGGCAGTGAGGGTGGTGTAAATTACAATACCTACAACATCATATCTCAAAATTTTAGCAATATTTCGTATACCATCAAAGGCACGTATACTCCAAGCTATGATAGCTGGTGTAGATGAAGTTGGAAGAGGTTGTTTGGCCGGGCCTGTATGCGTTGCTGCTGTAGTGCTTAATAATACTATTTCTGGATTGAAGGATTCCAAAAAATTAAATCCTCTCAAACGCCAGGCATTTGCACGACAAATCAAATACCATGCACAGGCAATCGGTATTGGTTGGGCGCCACATAGCTATATTGATCAGTTTGGGCTAACGGCGGCACTGGCCTACGCTGCTAAAAAAGCTTTAATAGCTACTAGGCAACCAATTGAAACGGTATTACTAGATGGCAACCATAATTATATTGGTGAAGCTCGGGTTAAAACTATCATTAATGGTGATGATCTAGTGCCATCAATCTCTGCCGCCTCAATTATTGCCAAGGTTGCGCGGGATGCTTATATGGCGCGCATGAGCAGACTCTATCCGGTGTATGGTTTTGAGCGACACGTTGGTTATGGCACGGTTATTCATAAAGCTGCATTACTTGCTCATGGACCATGCCCGTTGCATCGAATGAGTTTTATGCCACTTCAAGGAATAAGGCGTGTCGACTGATGTAGGCCGTCAGGCTGAAGAAAAGGCAGCTCAGTATTTACAGCAGAATTGCTTCAAAATTATTCAGCAAAATTGGCGGACGCGGTGGTGTGAAATTGATATTATCGCCCAAAAAGACACTGCCGTATATTTTATTGAGGTTAAGTATCGCAGCACAACCCTTCAGGGCACTGGCTTTGACTACATAACTACTAAAAAATTGCAACAAATGCAGTTTGCGGCCAGTTTCTGGCTGAGCCAATATGGTCGTGACGATTATGATTATCGTTTGGGTGCCATTGAAGTTAAAGGGTCGGATTTCACAATAAGCGAATGGCTCGATGATTTATGACGTAATTTTAGTGGCATTTTTTAAATAATCCGTAATTTCTGTCAGGTCACGTTCACGCCACTGGGCTTTAGCCTCGATAAGTTCCATACCCAATTTAATGCTGCGCGTGAGGGCTGAGTTATGCAAAAGCGGTTCAAAGAATTGCCGGTAAAGCGCCAATTCATACCGCTCACTAAAAGCATCGGCGCTATAGCGTGGCAGATCACTAAAACGAAGGTCGTTTCCAAACATTTTTTCAATCCATGCCCAATTATCTTGCATCCATTCCCACGTTAATTGTCGTGCGGCATGACTGCGCAAAAGATAGTTAAACCAATAGAAAAAGTCCTGTGGTTTTATGGTTTTAGTAGTGAGTAAAGCGAGTAGTTGCTGGATGTGCTGTTTGTCGTGTATAGCAGCCAATCCTGCGGCTAATTGCACACGCAATTCGGCAGAGCTTGTTTGTTTATACCATGTAAGCACCTTATGAAAAGCTGGCTGACCACCAAACTTTACGTTGACTGCGAGCACACTAGTGCGTATGTCACTCAAGATATCTTCAGGCTGTTGAGCGGCAGTGAAAAGCTGTTGAGCATATTCGATGGTGCTTGTATTTTCACTGTAGCAGCTCATAGCGATGATAATTGGACGTAATAGTTCATCAAGATAGGGCTCATGGAGTTTACGCTTCCAGCCCAGGCGTTCAAATTGGGTTTTAATGAGCTGCCATTCGAATTGTTGCAGATATGGTTTAAAGGCCGGATCTTCATTTATGAGCATGCGCAAAGCTGAGGCAATAGTGGCAATAACACTCCAGACAGGCTGGCTTGTTTCTTTTTGATAGGCATCCAGCAGTTCAAGCAATTGTTTGGTTGATTGTTGTCCTGCTCGGGCCAGCTCATATCCTTCATATAACAATCCTAAGCGGTCGAACACTGATAATGTATCAGTACGAATAAGCTGGGTAATGCGCTGCAAGTGCTCGCGACTATACATGGTAAGATAAAAACCAGTTCGACCATAATTGAGCAGCAGAGGGTCATTACTTTGTGCAATAGATTCTGTAGTTGTTGATGGATCGGTTAATTGTTCAGTGGGAAGACTCGTATTAGCGAGCAGCGGTATTGGCCAGGTGGTTGCATCATGCAGCGCTGCTTGTTTTGGATTGTTGTAGAATCGGCGCTGATGTAAGACGACAGTACGTTCGCTTATGTCCACTGTTAGAAGTGGATGCCCCGGCTGGGTGATCCATGGCCACATAAACTCATTAATATTTTTTTGAGTTACGTAGCTGAGTGCCTCCCAAAGATCTTGTGTATCGGCATTCGCATATTGATGGAGTGTAATATATCGCCTTAAACCATCCCGAAATTGTTCAAAACCAAGGTAGGCATGGAGCATGCGGAGTAATGATGCGCCCTTCGCATATACAATCGCCCCGTCAAATAATACTGGTATTTCCTGCGGGTTATCGACTTGTTGCCTGACTGGCTGTATATTTGCAAGGCTATCACGGTCAAATGCCCTCATCGTCTCTTTGGTGTAAAAATTTGTCCACACCTGCCATTCCGGAAAGAGTTGGTCAGATGCAGAATAAGCCATCCATGTTGCAAAACTCTCGTTAAGCCATAAGTCATTCCACCATTTCATGGTAACTAAATTACCAAACCATTGGTGCGCGAGTTCATGGGCAATTACCATAGCGACGTATTGTCGGCTACTCATTACCGAATCTTCATCAATCAGAAGGCAATTTTCGCGGTACGTAATACAGCCCCAATTTTCCATGGCCCCAGCACTGAAATCAGGTAAAGCCACCATATCGCATTTTGGTAATGGATAGGCAACTCCAAAGTAATCGTCATAAAAATCAAGCAGACGAACGCCGGTTTCGAGTGCAAAAAGTGTTTTATTAACTTTGTCGGGCGTTGCATAAGCGCGTACAAGTACGCCGTGTTTGGTTGTAGCCTCGGTATATTCAAGTTTTCCAACTACCCAAGCAAGTAAATAGGTGCTCATAAGTGGTGTCGTCTCAAATGTAGTTTCAAGAGCGTCTTTAGTTTCTATCTGCTGCTTGATCGGAGTATTAGCTATAACAGTCACCTTTTTCTCGGTGGTCAGTGTCAGATCAAATATTGCTTTGGCTGCAGGCTCATCTACGCAAGGAAAAACTTCTCTGGCATAATTGCTCTCAAACTGTGTAGTGAGCAGCTCTTCGGCTTGGCCATCTAGCGTGAAATAGCTTGGATATAGACCATTCATCGTGTCGGTAATGTTTCCAGAAAATTCTATGTGCACACTATGATCACCGGCTAGCAATGCGTGGCCGGTAGTAAGAATCAACTCATCAAGAGTGCCTCGCTTCCAGGTGGCTTGTTGCTTATCGATAGTCACTGTCTGAATGGATAGCTCTTTTGCATGGAGTACGATCTCTTGTGCCATTTTAGGTAAAAAGCCAGCGATAGTGACTGTGCCAGCAAAATGACGGTCTATGCGTTGGAGACTCAGGTGCAGTTTGTAATGCTGGGGTGTAAAAATTTTATGAAGTTGTCGGATAGTCATAGTACCAATCGTATCATGTGGGAGATTATTATCAGACGGCAGGCTGCCTATTATAGAAGCTCGACCTTCCCGGGAGGAAGGCAGCGAGCTTTTGCGATCGGACTGTTCTTCTATAATAGGCAGCCTGCCGTCTGATAATAATAAAACATTATAAATAAAATAGATTGCCAAAAAGCCTTGCTGCGTGTTCGAAATTGCAGTATACTAAAATACAGATGTCCGGCCGCCCAAGGTCGGATTTTTTGCTGAAATGATAAGAAAGGGGTATACATGCAAGATTTAAATCTCAAGCAGCTTGCGCTTTCGCTCAAACAAATCGCTGAAGAAAAAAACCTGCCAGAAGAAACAGTGCACGATATTATCGAGCAAGCAATTGCTGCCGCCTATCGTCGTGATTTTGGCGACCGCGAACAGGAAGTGCGCGCCATAATGAATGCCCATACTGGCGAAGTAACGGTCTATACCACAAAAGATGTTGTAGAGAAGGTTGGCGACCCGGCTTTTGAAATCTCACTTGAAGATGCTAAAAAAATTGATCCAAAAGCAGAGATTGATGGCACCGTTGAGATAATTGACCAGCCAACCGTGTTTGGCCGCGTGGCCGCGCAAACAGCCAAGCAAGTTATTCTGCAAAAACTACGCGAAGCCGAGCGCGAAGTTGTTATGGAAGAGTATGAAGATAAGGTGGGCATGGTTATTGTTGGTACGATACAACGCATAGAGCCACGTGTTGTTCGCGTAGAACTAGGTAAAGCTGTAGGAATTATTCCGCAAAGCGAACAAATTCCTGGTGAGTATTACTCTATCGGCTCTCGTGTCAAAGTTTATTTAAAGGATGTCGAACGGAGCACACGTGGGCCACAACTTATCCTAAGCCGCGCCAATGAGGCTTTTATTGAATATCTCTTTCGACAAGAAGTACCAGAAATGGAAAATGGCGCGGTCGAGATCAAAGCGCTCGCTCGTGAAGCTGGTAAGCGTACTAAAATCGCCGTACACTCCACAATTCCAGGGGTTGATCCTGTTGGTACTTTTGTCGGCGGTCATGGTACGCGTGTACAGGCTGTTATGAACGAAATTGGCGAGCAAGAAAAGATTGACATCGTTACCTATAGTGAAGATCCAAAGACATTTATTGCGAATGCGCTCAGTCCTGCAGAAGCGCTGCGTATTGAAATTAACGAAACGACAAAACGCGCTAAAGTACGCGTTTCTGAAGATCAGCTTTCGATTGCCATCGGCCGCGGTGGCCAGAACGTACGCCTAGCTTCCCGTTTGACCGGTTATGAGCTTGATATAGAAGCGAGCAATGGCGAGGTTGTTAATGCAAAACCAATTCCACCTCGCCCTAAGAAGAATGTTGAAGATTCCTTGCTTTCGGCAATCGAGGCATCTTCAGAGGAAGTGACTGAAAATAAGAATTAAGCTATCATAATCTCACTTAAAATAAGGTAGAAACCCCAGGCATTACTGCCTGGGGTTTTGTGGCTACGCATGCAGAGTATGCTGCATCGTTTCAACTTTTGAAGCCGGTAATTACAGCAAAAGGCTACAGCCGAAGCTTCTGGGCATCCTTAAAATAGAAGGCGCCTCTCACTTGTGCACGGCCATGAGTAGTAACTTTCCCCTCACTGATAGTAGCCAACTTAACAGTTAACCTCCCATGAGTACGCCCCCATACCTTTATGATGAGCCACGTCTGGCCATCATGCTTGAGTACGTCTCCCTCCGTGAATCCACGCGCTTTGATTGTCTCTTTATTTTTCCGAGGTGTGGCTTCTCTCAGCAGTTCCTTCATTGCTTCAGAAGTTATGTCTGAGTCAAAGTTGATACCCAGGTCGCGCGCGTATCGTTTCTGCTCTTCGCTAGCAGGCGCTTCCCCCATTAGTTTGCTCAGTTGCGCGGAAGTTGCTCCTGCCGGAACCTCTATACCAAGTTCAGCTGCGCGTGACAGCTGTTTCTTTGTGGGCGGATCACTACGGCGGCTCATATCTGGCCCTCTCTGTTTGATCTGTCTCGCCTAGTGCTTTTCTAGGTAAGTATATTTTATGTTCTAAAAACGACTAAGTCTATAATTAATGCCTATCTAACATTGACGAGCGCGGTAGTATAAAACATACTTACTAATAATGGGTCAGAATGATATGCTGCAAAATATAATCTCTAACACTATTGGCCATTTGCTTGGTGCCGCAATAGGCGCATTAAGTGTCATCTACTTACGGTTTTATATGAACCGCGCCGAAAAAAGTACTACAAAACAAGAAATGGTGCTTGATATAAAAAATAAAACTCATCGGCCGACAATTGTCGTGTTCCTATATGCTTTAGCTATTCTGCAAATTGCCTGGAGTGTGGCTTTGTTGACCATCATGCCTTTAATTGACCACTATTTAAAAACAAGTGAATACGAAGAGATACCACTAAAAGCACTGCTGATGTTGCTTTTTATGGGCGGGGTAATGACTATTGTTTCGGCCTACGTGGCTCACCGGTTAAGAAATAATCGTACAGAACTTTATATTGGATTGATTCTGGCCACATTTTGCCTGGCGGTTACTGAGATAAGCATTTTGACGAGCGATTTTCCTACCGCTGATTTAGAAGGTTTTATTGGCTTGCTGATGCTACTTGGTTTTTCATGTATTACACTATTGCCGGGGGTAGCGCTTGGCCGCTTTATAGCGCAAAAAACCCAGCTTGAATTCACCATGAACCAATTATTTAAACGTTTACCTCTAAAGGATAAAAAAGAGCTTATTGAGCTTGTTGATTCTTTGCCTTCAATAGCTTCTAAAAATAATAATTAGCACTCTTGCATGTAGAGTGCTAATTGGCTTATACTGAATTAGTACTTATTGTAATGAGAGGCCTAGAATAGAAATATGTTACCACAACAGGGTGAATTCGCAGACTTCGTACAACATTTAACTGATAACGCTCGTTCGAGTTTGCAACATGCCGATGGCATTGCGCGCAGTCTTGGTTCTGCTTATATTGGCACTGAGCATATATTGTTAGGTGTGTTAAGCCAAGATGGTTCAGTTGGCGCTAAAATGCTAGCAACGGTTGGCGTAACGCTTGATCGTGCGCGTCTAGCACTCAATTTAACACCTCGGGCACTCGTGGTAAGTACTGGCGCAAAAGGATTGAGTGAGACGGCCAAGCTAACCTTAAAATTAAGTTGGGATGTTGCCCAAGAATTTAATCAAGACTATTGCGGTACCGAACACATCCTCTATAGTATTCTAAACCAGAAAAACGCGCGCGCAACGGTACTGTTAAGAGATATGAGTATTGATATTGACGACCTGACAGCTGAGATAGAGCAATATCTAAATCGACAACAAAACAGCTATGATACTAACAAAGAAAATGTACGTACTGGGCGCCGGCGCAGTAAGCGCCAAACAGTGCTGGATTTTTTTGGTACTGATATAACTGAAAAAGCGCGTCTTGGCGAGCTTGACCCTGTGGTGGGCCGCGAAAAGCAAATTAAACGTATGGTCACTATTTTAGGACGCCGCACCAAAAATAATCCTGTTCTTATTGGTGAGCCAGGTGTAGGTAAAACAGCTATTGTTGAAGGATTGGCGCAACAAATTGTCATTGAAGAAGTGCCTGAGCATCTGCTTGATAAACGTGTCATTATGCTTGACCTGGCGGGTATGATAGCTGGCACTAAATACCGTGGCGAATTTGAAGAGCGCTTGAAGAAGTTGCTTGAAGAATTAATAAATGACAAAAATGTTATTGTGTTTGTAGATGAATTGCACTTACTTGTCGGGGCTGGAGCAGCCGAAGGCGCGATTGACGCGGCGAATATGCTGAAACCTGCACTGGCGCGCGGTAAGTTGCGCATGATTGGTGCTACCACGCTTGATGAATATCGCAAACATATTGAAAAAGATGCAGCACTTGAACGTCGTTTCCAAACAGTAGTTGTGCCAGAACCTACCTTTCAGGAGTCGATTGCTATTCTGCGCGGCTTAAAAGGTCATTATGAAAAGCACCATGGTGTTGAAGTATCTGACGAAGTAGTTAGTGACATTGCCAAATTAGCTCAACGCTATATTAATGATCGTTATATGCCCGACAAAGCGATTGATGTACTTGATGAAGCTGCGGCGCATGTCAAAATTGAACGCGGCAAAACGCCGCTTGAAGCACGCAAGCTCACGCGTGAACTCAAAATTGTGACTGACCGTATGGAAGAAGCGGTTGAAGCCGAAGATTATGAACGAGCAGCTCAATACAAGACGCGCATGAGCCAGATTAACGCCAAGCTCAGTACCATGCGCCAAGAGCAAGATCAGCAACAAAAACTGGTAATTACTCCTGAAGATGTGGCTAAAACAGTGGCCATAATGACGGGCGTGCCCGTGCAAAAAGTAATGAAGTCTGAAGCAAAATATCTTTTGCAGCTTGAAAAACACTTAACCAAACATGTTATTGGGCAAGCAGATGCTATTAATGCCGTAGCGCGAGCTATCCGGCGAAATCGCTCAGGTATTGCCGATGAACGCCGGCCAATCGGATCATTTATCTTTATGGGCCCAACTGGCGTTGGTAAAACTGAACTGGCGCGCGTGCTGGCACGTGAAGTGCTGGGTTCGGCCGAGGCCATGATAAAAATTGACATGAGTGAATTTAGCGAACGGCATATGACCTCGCGGTTAGTCGGTGCGCCAGCGGGTTATGTTGGTTATGAAGATGGTAGTCAATTGACAGACAAAGTGCGGCGTCAGCCCTATAGCTTGATACTGTTTGATGAAATTGAAAAAGCCCACCCTGAAGTATTGAACATGTTACTGCAAATATTGGAGGATGGTAGTTTAACTGACGCCAAAGGCCGTAAGGTTGATTTTACGAACACTATTATCATCCTTACGAGTAACCTTGGTGCATCAAAAATGCAGCGCGAAGCAAACTTAGGCTTTCACGCAACGACTGCCAAGGATCTTGATGAACTAAGTTCAGTACATGAACAAAATGCCGAAGCTTCTATGAAAGCCCTCAAGGACTTTATGCGCCCCGAGCTCATTAACCGGCTTGATAAGATAATTGTCTTCAAGGCCTTAACGAAAAAGGAAGTGGCCCGCATTTTAGACCTTCAGCTGCATGAGCTAAGTCAGCGATTGTATCAACGCGGTGTGAATGTAATGCTGTTGCCTCAAGCTAAAAAATTGCTACTTGAAAAAGGCTATGACGCGCAAAATGGTGTTCGGCCATTAAGACGTTCTATCCAAGATATGATTGAAGACGAAATTGCGAGCGGATTGCTTGAAGAGCGCTATAATCGAGGTGATGTTATCCGTGTTAATAACAGGAAGGGCGAATTAGTATTTACCGTAACAGCAGGTTAGGCAATTAAAGCGTGAGGAAACAAACATTCAGTAGCATAGGCAGTATTTTCTTTACAATTGCTATTGTTGTTATTGGACTGTGGGCGGTCACCAATCGGCAAACTGTGGTTGATTGGTGGCGGCTGCAATCTTACAAACCCTCACCTCAAATTCTGCAACTTGCGGATAATACTACCATGCACGAACGGGGCCGAGAATTATTTTATTTGTCAGCGCCAGTGGTTGAAGGCGGGCAACTATTTAACGAACACTGCACCAACCACAGTGAACAAACGATTGTGCTGGGCTGCTATAAGCTGCAGCAAATATATCTGTTTGACGTCACTGACCCGCGGCTCAATGGTGTGGAGGAAGTAACGGCGGCACATGAAATGCTCCATGCTGCCTACGAGCGAATGAGCCGGGAAGAAAAGGAGCGAATTAACCCTTTACTGAAAGATCAAATTGATAAACTATCAGATGCGCGACTGACGAATCTCATTAAGCTTTACAATAAACAAGAACCCGGCGAATTATATAATGAAATGCACTCAATCCTCGGCACTGAATACCGTGAACTATCGCCCGCACTAGAAAGTTACTACAAGCAATACTTTGCTGATCGTCAAAAAGTCATTGGGTATTCTGAGCAGTATGAGTCAATTTTTAGCGCGTCACAGGCGCGAATTGCTGAGCTTGATGCGCGGCTTGAAACTTTACGATCCCAGGTTGAAGCAAATAATACAATTTTAGAGGCAAAACAGACCGAGCTTGAACGCGAGATGAACCGTTTAAATATATTTCGGCAGCGTGATCCTGCCGCCTATAACCAAGCAGTTCCTAGTTATAATGCCAAGGTGCGTGAATTTAACGTGCTTGTGGCACAAAATAAACAACTTGTCGAGCAATTCAATGTCTTCGTGAAAGAGCGTAATCGTGAAGCCGCAGCCCAAAGCGATTTGTATCATCAGCTTGATAGCCGGTATCAAGCGGTGCCTCAAAATTAGCGAGTGCTTAAAACGATATGGTTGGGCGGCAGGCCTGCCGCCCAACCGATTCTCATCACCTAGCCTTACGCTTTCTTTTCTTCTTGCGGATGATACCAATGAGACGTCGCTTGAGCGCTGGATTCCTCCGAACCGCCTCGGTGAGTAATTTCTCCAGAGCCTGAGGGTCACTCGCAACTTTTCGAAACAGTGCCTTTAAGAGAATTTCGTCTCCTTCAATATCTGCAGGTGTAAGTTTCTGAATGTCATCGGGAGTGATCTCGTTGTCACCCTTGGCCATCTTTTGCCTCCTCGTAGCTCGGTGCTAGACATGAGAAGAGATAATAATAACATAGAGAGCAGTGTTCTGCTAAACTAATTTCTTGACTTTCGCCGTCTACGGCTCATCAGCATAGCTTCGTTTACATCTATGGAGTCAATCGAGGAGCCGCGTGCCCGTAGCTTTATCGGCTACGGGCACGGGCGCCCTCGCAAGGATGATTAGTGGCTCATCCCGGCCAGTGCGATGCGGCGCTTATCAGCGCAGCAGTTCCTATTCGCACGATAGGATCATTTCAGATTAACCAGTCGGCACAGGAACCTGACCGATCATGATCTGGCAAGGTGTCTGAGCATTCCGGCAGGCGTTGATGCTGTCCTGTACACCCAGCCAGTAACCTGCTGAAGGGCCGTAGAGCGCTTCAGCGACCCGCAGACGTTCAGCATTGAGCCGGGCCTGGGCATCAGGATTTGATGCAGCTTCCTCTGTCGTTGGTACGTATCGGTCTACGCGCACTACGTCCACACGCACCTGCGTGCAGTTGTAGGTGCCGTCTGGATTGAAACCAGAGTTGCCGGAACCACAGAAGAAATCTTCGGCGTACCCAAACTTTTCCCGCATGTTTGCCGCAAAGAGCGCGGACATCTTGTCGCCGAGTTCATCGCGTAGGCCTGCATCCTGGTTGCGCCAGATATCGTCACTGATCAGACTTGCTGCCTCAATAGCGATATCGTCGATGTTCGGGCCGAAGTTTTCGCCAAGCATACCATTCCAGCCAGGCGTGGAGTAGTTGGCAGCACCACCTTCTCGCGATTCACTGTAGCAACTGTATTTGTAGCACAGCTCATAGAATTTCTCGAGAATTGCTTCGTTCTGGTTCAATGTCCAGTACGAGTCAGTCCATATCGAGATTGGCGTGCCATCCCGGGTGTAAGCGAGAGTTGGCACGAAACGGTCGCCAACCTGCTCTTTATTGGCATTGACCACGGTGCCGTCGTTGATCTTGTAGTTGCGCGAGTTGCATGGTACAAAACGAACGATCTCACCAGTGCTCTCGCCAATGCTCTCGCCGGGCTGCACCACTCGGTGCAGCTTGGCATCATTGCCCGCCTGGCCGTCGCCCACCACGAAAGCACACATCGCTTCCGGAGTGGTGGTGCTGCATCCAACAGTCGTGCCGACACCTACGGCCAGAGCGGCTAGTAAAACACCGGCCCTTACGAATCTTCGGCTGATTTTCATCAGTGAAGTACCTTTCTCTCACTGGAACGATGGGCGAATACCCATCGTTTATTGCGCACAGAAAGCTAGACTCCCCGCTGCGTCGACAGTATGTCAGTATTAACGGTGAAGTCAACCATGCGCAAGTCAACGCCGCGCTGAATGTTGCTCAGCACGAACGCCGCGTAGCCTTCAACGGCTGTGCGGCCCTGTGCCATGCTTGCGGTGGGCGTACGGTAGTAGCGCGGATGGTTTTGCACATCGATGTACTGACTCAAAACGTCAAGGACCCTTTGTAAGTGCCCACTGAACATCTCGATGTCAGCGCCAATGTGTCTTGACTGCTGGTTGCGCATGAAATAGGCATCAGTGTCACGGCACGTTTGCTCAAGCTGAGAGCTAAATGCAGTGTCATTAATTTGATGCCGCAGCATCATAATCGCTTCCAGCAGTTCTTTCACCGCATGCGGTGCAGTGAATTGCGGAATGCGCTCTCTCCTTTCTCGGGCGAGCTGCCGCCGCCGTGTGACAATAAAGCCAATTCCACCAGCAAAGAAAAGTACGCCAATCGAGAGAATTCCGACTGGAAACTCATCCTCATCAGGTGACGTTGGCGGTGGCGGAGTGGCTTCGGGGTGTACCTCCTGCCAGTTGTGAATGTTCCTGGCAAAGGTACCGTGTGTTTCTGGCATGTTGGTGGACACGCTTACTGCGCGCTCCATCAGGTCAGCCGCAACTCCAGGGGGTAGTATAGACGAATAGCCGACAGCTTCATCGCCAGCTGACAAACTGATGATATAGTGCTGTTGGGTTGCTTCGTCCAAACTGCGGGCGACGGCTGATAAGCCACCATTGATACTCGCGACGCTACTTGCAGGCAGCATAACGATAACGATCCGGTCGTCATTCGCGAGCTGACTGGCGAGTTCGCGCGGAGTGTCGGGTGTGGCGTCTTCAGCTCCTTCCATCACACAGACTGCTTGCTGCTTGAGGCAGGCAAGCACGTCATCGAGCGGCCCAGCTGCCGATGCCATAGTGGATATGCTCAACATCGACAAACATAGGGTCGCTAGTAATGCGATTTTTCTCACTGGCTTCCTCCCTCCTTACTCAGGAGGTGATGTTAACGTTCTGTCTGAAACTTCTATATTATGACATACCAGTATTAAAGGGTCAATCCCTTGAGGGCTGCATTGTCCAATTCCTATAGAAGGGATCCTGTCACGCGGTCCGCCCCTAAAAAATTGTTTTCTGATTACAGAAAAAATTTTTTGGGTGCTGCCCCGCCGCGTGCCACCCCAGTGTTAAAAGGAATTGGACAATGCAGCCCTCAAGGGATTGATACAGCCATAATCTTGAATTGCTACTTATTCATGATATTATAATCTTCTGATAGCACATCCTTGTGCTATTTTCATAGAGAGGATGGTCCAGGTGGCTAACCCATTTGTGAAGTTGTGGAAGTATCTGATGGCGGCGTTCTCGCATAAGATCGACGAGCATGCCGATGCGAAGGTGCAAATCCAGCAAGCCATCGAAGATGCGCAGCGCCAACATCAGGCACTGTCTCAGCAGGCAGCCGCAGTAATCGGCAACCAGCGCCAGCTGGAGATGAAGCTGAATCGGCAACTCGATGAGCTTGAACGCCTCCATGCTTCGGCTCGCCAGGCATTGGTACTTGCCGAAGAGGCTCGAGGCAAAGGCGACGAAGCCAAGGCAGCGGAGTATGAACGTACCGCAGAGACCTTCGCTACCCAACTGGTAACCATGGAGCAGTCGGTCGAGGATCTCAAGACCCTGCATGACCAGTCGTTGCAGGCGGCAGGCCAAGCCAAGCAAGCAGTAGATCGTAATGCAGCGGTATTGCAGCAAAAGCTTGCAGAGCGCACCAAGCTGCTCAGCCAGCTGGAGCAAGCCAAGATGCAGGAGCAGGTATCCGCTGCACTGAGTTCAATGACTGAGCTGGCCGCTCCGGGTACTACACCATCACTCGACGAGGTGCGCGACAAGATCGAACGCCGCTATGCCAATGCTGTTGGAGCTACAGAGTTGACTCAAGGCTCAGTGCAGGTTCGGATGTTGGAGGTACAGCAATCGACTCTGGATATGGCTGGGCACTCGCGGCTGGAACAAATCCGGGCTTCAATGCGTGGCACGCCTGCTGCCGATCAGGTAACTGCTGGCCAACCAACACCACTCCACGCTGTTCCTGATGATAAGCGGGCCGAGACTGCCTAACATCTTCTCGCGGACCAACCCTGATAGCGTCACGCTATCAGGGTTGGTCCAAACCTATTCTGATTTCATTCTACAGTGATAAAAGCAGTGCTAAAATAGAAACTGCTATGACCAAAAAGAATGTCGTTCAATTTGTTTGTCAACAATGCGGTGCCCAGCGCAGCAAGTGGAGCGGGCGCTGCGATAACTGTGGTGCCTGGAACAGTTTTATTGAGCAAGCAATTGAAACGACGGGTGCAAATGTGGTTGCAGCAAGCAAAGGCCAGCCACTCACCGCTCAATCAATCACACACATTACGCCAAGCGGCCAAGCCGGACGCATAAGAACTGGTATTGACGATGTTGATACCGTGCTGGGCGGCGGTATTGTGCCAGCCAGTATTCTATTGATTGCCGGCCAACCAGGCATTGGTAAGTCAACGTTACTGATGCAGTTAGCGCAGGCTATGTCTGCCCGAATACCGGTATTATACGTCAGTGGTGAAGAATCACCGGGGCAAGTAAAAGTGCGAGCCGATCGTTTAGGGGTGGAACATGATGCACTGCAGCTTGCGGCATCAACTTCAGCCGATGACATTGCGGCTACTATCAAACAAGGTGCGCATAAAGTGGTAATTGTTGACTCTATCCAAACGCTCACCATGGCTGAACTCTCGTCCGCAGCGGGAAGCGTGAGTCAAATCACAAATTCTGCAAACCTTTTAACCCAAGCCGCAAAAGCGAGTGACACAGCTTTGATAGTGGTTGGCCATGTTACCAAAGAGGGAAGTATCGCTGGGCCAAAGGTTTTGGAACATATGGTAGATGTGGTGATTAACCTAGAAGGAGACCGCTACGGCGGCTTTAAAGTACTTCGAGCGATTAAAAATCGTTATGGTGCAACCAACGAAGCTGGTATTTTTGAAATGCAAGACACTGGTCTTCTACCGGTCAATAATCCTTCGGCTGCATTACTTGAAGAACGATTATCATCTGATGGTTCGGTGGTATTTGCGACGATGGAGGGTAATAGACCGCTCTTAGTAGAAATTCAGGCACTTGTCAATAAGACACATTTCGGGTATCCTAAGCGTACTGCCTCAGGTTTTGATTTAAACCGGCTGAATGTGCTGGTCGCCGTATTAGAGCGACGTACAAAGTTAAACTTATCTGATAACGATATTTATATCAATGTGGTTGGTGGCATAAAATTACAAGATCCCGCCGCCGACCTGGCAGTATGCATGGCAATTGCGTCAGCCGCTAAAGAAATGCAGCTTGACGAATCAGCCGTAGTATTTGGCGAGGTAGGCTTAAGCGGCGAGGTTCGCTCGGTCGCAAATACTGATCGTCGCTCTTCTGAGGCCAAAAAACTTGGCTTCTCCTATGCGATTGGCCCTCGAAGCGCTACAAAAAATGATTTTGTACGGCCAGTGGTGTCTATGCGCGACGCGCTTATTACGTATTTAAAGAAGACATAGTAAGCTAGTAATAGCTCATCACTATGTAAGAAAGTGAAAAATTATGAATCCATTTAAAAAATATAAATCTAACGCCCAGCAACAGGCGCTTATTCTTGACACCTGCGCCTTGATTGATGGTAGGATTATAGCAATTGTGAAAGCAGGCTTTGTGCCACAGAATATCATTATTCCACAATTTATTGTGGCCGAATTGCAATTTTTAGCTGATAAAGGTGACAGCCATAAGCGCGAACGTGCCCGCTATGGGCTGGACGTCATTCGTGAACTACAAGAATTAAGGCAGAGTGATGTCACCATTGCCCGCGAACAATTTAAGCAAGTTAAAGAAGTTGATGATAAATTAATTGCCCTTGCTAAGCAGTTTGGTGCTGGCGCGCAGCTTTATACCACCGATTATAACCTTAATAAAGTAGCGCAAATTGAAGGCGTCACAGTATTAAACGTCAATGAACTCGCCCAAGCACTCCGTCCCTTGTGGCTGCCTGGTGAACGTGCTGAGATCAAAATTATTCAAGTTGGTCAAGATAATCGCCAAGGTGTCGGCTATCTCGAAGATGGTACCATGGTAGTCGTTGAAGAAGGTGGCAATAAAGTTGGCCAGCGCATTTTAGTAGAGTGCAAGCGCATGCTGCAGACCCAAGCGGGTAAGATGATGTTTGCTACTATTGTTACGAATCAAAAGCCGCAACACATACCTACTAAAGAGCTGCACTATCAATCGAGCGAACCCAAACCTGTTGCTACACGTCCTGTAGCGGTGCCTATCCCGAAAGAGCGGCCAATGCACCAGAAAACTAAACATAAAACACGCCTGCAGCATACTCAGCAGCCTCGCCCACAAAAACGCAAGATTAATCCTGAAGAATCGCTACTGAAAGCACTTGATCAATCACGGCATACGCAGTAATCTCTATATCTCAAAGTAGCCGGGTCTTTTCTACAAGGATTTCGAGATTTAAGTAAGCAGTAAATTTGAATTGCTTCGTGAAGTTTGCTATGCTACTCTGACCTGCAGCTTCGAGTGTGAAGGGTAATTATTATGGCGTCTCGTAACCCCAGAGTGGGAGTTGATTATCAGCCAGTCGAGTGGGAAGCATGGGATCGTATTGTTAGAAAGGTACGGCCGAGAAAGGCTCAGGATCTAACACTGACGATTGTCAGAGGTAGGCAGCAGTGTGATGTCACTATTTATCGAATCATTAAGCATCGTTATGGAGAAGGATTAACAACCTTCTACTGCGAAGGCCGAGATGGCGGAGTATTTATTGGCACCATGAGCCTTGATTTTTGCAGGTTTAGGCGAGCATGAGGAAATAATGCCCTCAGCATCGATAGCTTTTGGGAGCAGTACTGGAGTGTAAGGTGTATGATTACACTCCAGTACTGCATGAATGTCACTATCCGTTAACCGCCCTGCCGAGATCGGCGCGTATTGATAAGTTGGCGTAGTGTTTCTTCATTATTTTGGCTCAAGGAAACGTTAATTGTTTTAGTGACGGTTGCATCGTAGAAGCCTTGGTCAATAACTGTAACTGAAACATTTTTATCACCAACTGAGGTAAAGGTATGTTCGGCTGTGAAGGTGCCTGTTCCACCTGCTGGCTGACTTGAGATCACTTGGCCATCAGCACTTATCTCAATTGTTTGTAAGCCAAAGGTACCTTGATTAACATTAGCGGTGATACGGTATTTGCCTCCGCCCAGTGGTTGTGTGCTAATTGAGGCAAATGGTTTTACGTCGTCACATTTGTGCGCATCGTCGTCAGCGTTAACATCGTAACCGTCAGCTCCATAAGAAGTTTTTTTCTTGGTGACTGGGTCTTCATATGTTTGTACGACTACTTCAACTTTAGCGCGCTCAGGTGTGCAGCTTGTAGCCTTTTTCTTCGAAACTCGGTCGAATGCCATTTTCTGGCCCTCAGCATTCTGCGGTTTGACATACCAAGAAGGGTAGATGTCGGTTCTGCCATTTGCCGTAACGGTCTGGATGCCTGCTGGGCGTGTAAACCAATCATTTGGCTTCCATTTACCCTCGGGTTGCAGAATTTCTTTATGACTTCTACTCATGAAATCATTGACGATACTTCCGGGCACGGCTGTTGATATGCCAGTTAAAGGGCCACCATCATGACGGCCAACCCACACTCCTGTGGCTATTTGGGGCGAATAACTCATCATCCAGTTATCTTTGGCTTTATCCTGGCCGTTGTCAGTTGTGCCAGTTTTAGTGGCAGTTTTAACACCATTAATATTCATACCAAGGGGGTTATTGCCGAAGACTCGAGAGCGCGCCTTAGGGTCGCTCAGTATGTCGCTGATAATGTAAGGTATTTGTGGGTCAACAACACGTTTTGATTCATCTTTCCATTGTTTCAGGGTTTGGCCTTGCGCATTTTTTACTTCCAAGAGATAGGATTCTCGCTTATACACACCGCCTCGAGCCATTGAAGCATAGGCATTGGTATGTTCAATAAGTCGTGCCCGGCATGCACCAATCGCCGCTGATAAACCATAGTCCTCGTGGACGCAGTAGGAATGGTTACCCATATCACGCGCAAATTTGACGATATTATCGATACCAGCAATATAGGCAGCTTTTACGGCAGGTGGGTTGCGGGAGTTACCAAGCGCTTCACGTATCGGGATATTACCAAAGAACCGGCCATCGAAGTTCGAAAGCTTACTCTTATATATGCTGCTAATATCTTCATCGGCAAGCACACTGCCTGCGCCATAATTTTGACCCTGACGCTGCTTAAACAGTTCACCGTAATCAAATATCTTAATGCTTGAACCTGTTTGAATAAGTGAAGTAGCAGCATTCGTAGCACCGTACTCTTTATTGTTAAAGTCATAACTGCCAACCATAGCGAGGATCTGACCAGTGGGAACGTCTACAGCAGAGAAGGCGATATTATCGGCATTATTTGCCCGGCCCGTGGCAATATATTTATTATAACTATCGTTCACTGCTTTTTCAGCCATTTCTTGCATGCGCCAGTCAAGGGTTGTTTTAACCGTTAATCCACCGGTACGTACAAATTTTTGCCCAAACTCTCGTTCAAGCTCTTGGCGAACTGTTAGCACAAAGTGCGGTGCTTTCATGCCTTCAGTGCCTTCCAGTTCATCTTTGAGGGTATCAAGGATGGGGAATTTCTTCGCTTCGTCAGCTTGTTGTTTTGTAATGTAACCTTGCTCTTCCATGCGGTCAAGTACGGCGTGTTGGCGCTCTATGAGTGCTTTATTGCCTTCAACATAATAGGGATTATAAAGTGGTGGATTTTGTGGAATTGAAGCGATCAGAGCCGCTTCCTGAAGCGTCAAATCTTTTGCAGGCTTGCCAAAATAGGTTCGTGCAGCAGATTCTACGCCATTTCGTCTTCCGCCGTACGGTACCTCATTGAGGTAGAGAGTCAAAATTTGATCCTTGTTGTACATGCGTTCAACTTCTATGGCAAGGATCATTTCTTTAATCTTGCGCGAAATATTTAGGCGATTTTCGGCTGCATCATTGGCAAAAAATATGTTCTTAATAAGTTGTTGGGTCAAGGTAGATGCCCCTTGCGTACTACCCCTACCAATAGCATTATTGATGGCCGCTCGCAACATGCCGTTCACGCTAATACCTGGGTGGTTGCGAAAATCCTTATCTTCAATAGCAATGGTTGCCTCTTTCATAACCTGGGCAATATTTTGAGATTCAACTACAAGCTTATAATTATCGAGGCCTTTATCTTCCCACAGTAGCTGGTTATTGCGGTCATAGTATCTGGTGACAGTTGTTTGTACGCGTTTGCTAATTTCACTTGGTTTCAGTGCGTCAAGCTCACGGCGATAATAAGCAAACAAGGCGCCAATAAAAATGGCAAAAATAACCAACGCAACGCCGGCTAATTTGAGTGCCATTAACGCGCCTTCTTTACTGAACCAATAACGAAGAATGCGCTTGGGATGCAAGCGATAGAGTAGTCTTTGTAGCGGCTGCTTTGGCAGACTAGCCAAATATTCGGCTTTGCGCCGGCTTTTAGCATCAGCCTTGGTTTTGCGGCGAGCCGACAAATTAGCGTAAACGCTCAAGCCCTTTAAACGGCGTCTCATAGTGATCTTCTAAAACTTTCCAAGCATTAGCGAATCTTACGCTTCATTATAGCATTTACATAGCACAAACAAATCAATTTCGTTATAATGCCATCAGATTGAAACAGTTATTATAAAGGTTAACAGTTATGACACTTTCTGAAGAATTACAGTGGCGGGGATTTGTGAATCAAACGACACTGCCTACTATTACTGAGCTTGATAAGCAACCTATTACTTTTTACTGGGGGGTTGATCCCAGCGCCGACTCCATGACTGTCGGTAATTTGGCAATGGCTATGATGGTACGACATTTCATTGATTACGGCCACAAAGCAGTACTTTTAGTGGGCGGAGCAACCGGTATGATTGGCGACCCTGATGGTAAAGTAGAAGAACGACAGCTTAAGTCTCTTGAAGAAATTGAAAAAAACAAAGCCGGCATTGCAGCGGAATATAAGCGTATTTTTGTAGGCGAACGATTTACGCTTGTCGATAACTATGACTGGTTTAAGGATATAGGGTATCTTCATTTCTTGCGTGATATTGGCAAGCATTTCTCGATGACACAGCTTCTGGATCGGGACTTTGTGCAATCACGTATTGGCCGGGGCGGCAAGGGAATTAGCTATGCTGAGTTTAGTTACTCACTCATTCAAGGGTACGATTTTTTGCATTTATTCCGTCAGTATCATGCCACGCTGCAGATAGCTGGTGCCGACCAATGGGGGAATAGTCTCTCTGGTGTTGAATTAATTCGTAAGCTTGAAGGCCAGGAAGCCCACATATGGACTGGACCACTCATTATCAATACCACCACTGGCAAAAAATTTGGAAAAACCGAAGATGGAGCCGTGTGGTTGAATGAATATAAAACCAGCGTTTACAAGTTCTATCAATTTTGGCTAAATGCCGATGATACTGGAGTTGTCCATTATTTGAAAATCTATACATTACTATCTCGCCAGGAAATTGAACGTCTTGAACAAGCTGTCAAAACGAATGCCGGCGGACGAGAAGCGCAAAAGATACTAGCCTTCGAAGTAACAAAGCTTGTACATGGTGAAAGGCGGGCGAAAGCAGTACAGCATGTTAGTGACGTTTTATTTGGAAAAGGTAAATTTGAAGATTTGGATAAGGAAGCTCTTGATGAACTTGGAAAAGAAATACCTTCAATGAGTTCAGGACGCGTTGATGAATTGCTCATTGCAACTGGAATAGCAAGTTCGAAAAATGCCGTACGCCGCCTCATTGCTAGCGGTGCAATCGAAGTCAATGGCAAAAAAATAACCAACGATATGGTGATGATAACCTCGCCTTCTCTCATCAAAAAAGGTAAAAACAGTTTTGTCTTGGTACGATAAGCCTGCTCAGGCTGGTAGGCTGTAAGGTATGAAATTAGAGAATCCACTGACGTCACTGAAAGGCATTGGTGATCAAACGGCTAGCAAATTGGCACATTTAGGAGTAGAAACCATTGAAGACTTGCTCTACTTTTTTCCGCGCCGCTATGATGATTTTTCAAACATTATACCGATTACGCGTATCGAGCCAGGTAATGTCACCATTAAAGCAATGGTTGAATCAGTCACTGGGCGGTACCTGCGCCGAGGATTACACATAACTGAGGCAGTATTAGCTGATAGCACAGCAAAAACCCGAGCAGTTTGGTTTAACCAGCCGTATCGCGCTGAACATCTTAAAAAAGGCGAGTTATTCTATTTTTCAGGCAGTTATGAGTTACAGCGCGATCGCTATGTTTTAAGCAATCCCGCTGTCGAGCGAAGTGCAGATTTTGGCGTCAGTACGGGCCGTATTGTGCCGATCTATCCAGAAACGAAGGGCTTAAAATCAGCACAGATCCGGCGAGTTGTACGCAAATTATTGCCTATTATGCAGATGCTGCCAGAGACATTACCTCATAACCTCTTGCAGCGCGAGAAACTAGTATCTATTAACGAGGCGCTGCAACAATTGCATTTCCCTGAAACTACACTCCAATTGGCTGCAGCCAAGCAACGCATAGCGTTTGAAGAATTGCTCGCCTTGTTGCTCGCCAGTTTGTTTAATAAGCAAGACAACGCGGTGCTCAAGGGCTACACCATTCCATTTGAAAAAAGATTAGCTGATCAATTTATCATGGCTTTGCCGTTTTCACTAACAGGTGCACAAAAGCGAGTCGTTTGGGAAATATTGCAAGATTTTGAACAAGGCATGCCTATGAATCGTCTCTTGCAAGGTGACGTTGGCTCTGGCAAAACCGTTGTAGCGGCAATGTCTGCATTTATGGCAATAAAACAAGGCTATCAGGTTGCCGTTATGGCACCAACAGAAATTTTAGCCTCACAGCACGCCGAAACGCTGATAAAAATTCTTGAGCCACTTAAGGTGTGCATCGCCCTCTTAGTCGGCTCTCTCAAGCCGAAGGCTAAACAATTGTTGCATGGAAGGCTTGCCAACGGGGAAGTCGATATTGTGGTCGGCACGCACGCACTTATCCAAAAAGATGTTCGTTTTAAAAGACTTGGCTTTGTAGTGATCGATGAGCAACACCGCTTTGGTGTTGAACAGCGCACACAATTGCTTCATAAAAGTGAATGTATGCCGCATTTACTCAGTATGACAGCCACACCTATACCACGTAGCCTACAGCTAACTGTGTATGGTGAATTAGAAATCTCCATCATCGACGAACTTCCCGCTGGGCGACAACCCATAGTAACGCAACTCCATTCACCGTATGCGCGTAAGCAGGTGTATGCCACTATTGAAAAACAAATTGCAGCTGGCCGCCAAGTATACGTTGTGTGTCCCCTGATTGGCGAAGGTTTACAGGCAGAAATAAAGAGCGTTCAAATAGAATACGAACGTCTAAAGGCAACCATTTTTGAGCATCGGCGACTTGCAATGTTGCATGGTCAGTTAAAGGCAGAAGAGAAAGACCAGATTATGCGGCAATTTAAGGCGGGCAACATTGATGTACTGATTGCAACTTCAGTTATCGAAGTTGGTGTTGATGTGCCAAATGCTACAGTCATGCTGATTGAAGGAGCAGAGCAATTTGGATTAGCTCAACTCCATCAACTGCGTGGGCGTGTGGGGCGCGGAGCTCATCAAAGTTACTGTTATCTGATTCCTTCAAGTGGCAAAAAACCGTCCGAGCGGCTCCTTGAGCTGGAACAATCTCAGGATGGTTTTTATTTAGCAGAAGC
>JARIHL010000002.1 GCA_029288315.1 Candidatus Saccharimonadota bacterium | reverse complement strand
ACCTTCGCCCCCATTACCATTACCTTCTGTGCCGTTGCCAGCACCTTCAGCACCTTCAGTACCTTCGCTGCCAGCTCCAGCTTGCTGAGCCCGCGCTTGCTCGACAGCTTCTGCAATCTTGCGTTCAACCTCTTTGACTTGCTCAAGAATATCATTAACTTGCTGACGAAGATCTTCTGGCATAGTGTTATTATTAAATCGTTCGTTAAGACGACGAAGCTCTTCTTCGATTTGATGTACAATTCTCTCAGCTTCAGCTTGTTCTCTATCTGCCTGTCTCAGCTGCTCAATTTCTTCATCTATGCCTTCGAGTGTACTTTCAGCTGTTCCTTCATCCTTGCCCTTTTGAGCATTATCTTCCCCTGAGCCTTCTTCATGAGCTTCACCTGCCATCGGAGATAAGAGATTAACTGCATCAGCAGCAGGCATGCGCATCACCTTCCGGCGCCCGTGTCTCTTGCTAGGATTGTTAACATCTAAATGAACGTTTATTGGGTTGCCGTCATCATCTTTCTCAACGCTAATGATCCTGTACTCTGTACCATCTACATCACTAAACGTCCTGTCTTCTTCAAGGAGTGGCTTTGGGGTTTCTTTATCAGTTGCTTGAGCATCTAAAGCCTCATTCATACGAAAGGCTTCATCTTCCTCTGCGGCAATTTCTGTGCGAGCAGTTTCGATGGCGTCAACATCCCCCCACTTATTGGTAATAACATTGAACCCTTCACGAGGCATAAGCAAAAGGGCACGAGCACTTTCCCGAGCTTGAGCGTTTGCATCTTCTTCATCTTCATTTTCAGGAGACGGAAACGTAAAGTTAATATAATCACTCACTTCAGCTTCATACAAAGCCTGACGCAATTTAGCCTTTATTGTTTCGCCCGGGTGGTCTGTTAATGCCCCGACAAGTGCGTCGATTTTTTCATTAATTTCTGGGTCATGCTCTAATCGTGCTTCAACATCAGCACGCATATCAACGAGTTCGTGCCGATGGTCGCTATCAAGCCCCTCAATCGCCTGACGTTCTTCCTTGGTTAATTGAGTTTCTTCGCTCTCTGACCATTTATCAAAGGCTTCCTTATCAATATCAATCAGTTCTTTAAACGACTCAATCTTACTGTGATGCCAATCTTCAGCATTACGCTGATCTAGCGGTTTTTCCTTTTCTGGACCACCTTGTTCTGGATCGTGTTGTCCTGGCTGTTCACTCATAATTACTAAACTTCCTTTTTTGATTTTTTGTTTACTACTCTGTCAATTTTTATAACACAGATTTGCTTATAAAGCAAGTATTCATAGTAAGCCGATACAAGTCTAGAAGGAAGTATTTGGCCATTTGGGTCATCTCTAGAAACTTTAAAGAGTACGTTTTACTAATTCACGTTTGAAGAACTCAAATTTGTCACCTTCTTCAACATTGAGGCGACCCTGAGTCTTAAGCTGCAATCCACACATTTCACCTTCGAATACTTCTTTTGCTTCTTGACGCTCTCGTTGCACACCCTTAACTTCGACTTCCGCAATTTGTTCTTTATTGCGAAACACTCGAGCAAGGAGCCCAGGCATAATCTTGCCTTTGGTTACTTCGCCGCCGCAAATAACTTCTTCTTTGGTAACTCGAAATACCCCTTTGATTACTAATTTACCAACCTCAGTTTCAACAACTTCAGGACTCAATAGTTCTGTTAGGACTGCTTTTGCGTCATCAATTAATTCATAAATAATCTTAAAGATACGTACCGACACCTTTTCTTGCCACGCAAGGCGTTTAACAGCTGGGGGTAGCTGTACATTAAAACCATAGACAACAGCCTCACTACTAGCAGCTAAACGTATATCGTTTTCTGAAATATTACCAACACCCGAACCAATAACGCGCAGCGCAAGTTCATTACTTTCAAGTAAACGAAGCGCATCCGTAACCGATGTCAGAGAGCCTTGCACATCTGCTTTAACAATTATATTTACTAACTGTTTCTCTCGGCGCTTCGTCATCATGCTGAGCAGTTCGGTACTGGAGATATTTGTCGCTTGTACATCCTGTTTATGCTGTAGTCTGTGAGTTTCAGCCGCCTGACGAGCAGTTTTTTCGTTTGCATAAATACTAAATCGATCACCAAATTGTGGCAACTCCTTAAAGCCAGTTACTGTTGCAGGAGTTGAAGGGCCGGCTTCCTTTAATGGTTGGCCAGCAAAGTTAAGCAAAGTGCGCACTTTACCATATGAGTTGCCAGCAACTATATAATTACCTTGGTTTATCAAGCCTTGCTCAACAAGTAATGACACCACGGCTCCACGCCCCTGTTCCATGTGACTTTCAATAACAAGACCTTCGGCAGGGATATCTGTATCAGCCTTTAATTCCTCGAGATCCGAGACAAGCAGCACAAGCTCAAGAAGTTTATCGAGGTTCTCCTTTGTCTTGGCTGAAACTTCAACCATAACCGTATCTCCGCCCCACTCTTCAGGAACAAGCTTATAATCAGTGGCCAATTGAGTTTTGACACGGTTAGTGTCGGCTTCTGGTTTATCGACTTTATTAATGGCTACAACAATTTTAGCGTTAGCTTGCTGCGCAAATTTGATAGCCTCAATAGTTTGCGGCTTTACTCCATCATCAGCGGCAATAACAATAACAACAACATCTGTTAACGCTGCACCATGTTGTCGTAAGGCACTAAACGCTTCATGACCAGGCGTATCAAGCAAGGTAATGCTTCGACCATTATAGGTGGTTTGGTAGGCGGCAATGTGTTGAGTAATACCACCCGCTTCACCACTCACAACTTTAGTATCTAGTACTGCATCCAGTAAAGAGGTTTTTCCATGATCGACATGACCCATAACAGCAACAATAGGAGGACGCTTCTGTGCTTTATCACTGAGCGCTCGTTCAGATCGAGTCGATGGGCTCATCATTGAGGTGCTGTCTTTCTTTTCAAGTTCAACATCTAAGCCCAATTCTTCCACTATAATTAAGGCTGTTTCAAAATCAATCCGCTGATTAACAGTTGCCATAATGCCATTTTTAAATAGCTCACCAATTAGCTTTGTAAGAGGCAAATCAAGTTGAGCCGCCAATTCACCCACGGTAATCATATCGGCAATTACAAGTTTTTTCTTTGCCATAACTTCTTTAATCCGCGTTCCTTCCTGGCGACTACTCAAGTGCCAATCGGCGCCTGAAAATCCCTATTATTTTTTAAGACTGAGAGAAATCTTACGACTTTCTTTATCGATATCAAGAATGGTAAATTGCTTCTTTTCATCGACTTTGAAAATTTTCTCAGGGTCAATCCCTTCACCTTCACCAAGCTCGGTGATATGTACGAGAGCTTCGACAGCAGGGCTAATTTGGATAAAGGCACCAAATGGGGTGATACGAGTTACTGTACCTTCAATTTCATCGCCCTTCTTAAACTTTTCAACCTCTTTTGCCCAAGGATCCTCTTGAAGCTGCTTAAGGCTGAGACTAAGACGATCTTTCTCAATGGAAATAATCTTAGCTTCGACTGTTTCGCCCACTTTTACATAGTCAGCTGGGTTATTAACCCTTTCCCACGAAATCTCCGATATATGGATAAGCCCTTCAATACCATCAACATTCACAAAGGCCCCAAAATCAACAACACCGGTAATTACCCCTTTCACAATATCGCCGACCTTCAGTTGATCGAATCGTTGTTGCATATTTTCGCGAATTGCTTCTTTCTCAGAAAAGATGAGCTTATTTTGTTTACGATCAGCATCAAGAATTCGGACCTGGAGAGGTTTGCCAGTAAGCGCATTTAAGCGCTGTAGAATCTCATCTTTATCAGCTCCAGATACACGTGGATAATGTTCAGCGGATAGCTGACTAACGGGTAGAAAACCACGAATACCCTCTAGTTCCATTAATAAACCACCGCGATTAGCGTCGTATGCTGAGACCTCAATCGTCTCGCCTGCATCAAAAATACGCTTAATCTCGTCCCACCCACGGTCTTTAGCGGCTTTACGAAGGCTTAATAGCGCATATCCCTCATCCATCTCAGGATCAACGATGCTGGCCGTAACAACATCCCCCTCATTCAATGTTCGCGATAAGCCAATTTCGCGACGTGGGACTAAGCCAATGCCGTGACCAGACAAATCAATCCATACTTCGTGCTTACGGACCGACAGTACCTTTCCCTCAACAACCTCTCCCGGTGTGAGCTGTTGGCTTGACTCCTCCTTCAGAAGGTCATCCATAGAAATAGCGTTAGCTTTCGCCATAGTTAGTTAATATATCTCCTTTCAGATGTATTTCTAGAGACGCTATAAAAAAATTGTGCGCCCAAAGATTAGCTCTATTAAAGCTCAGATTACTTAAAAAGTAAAGTGACGACCCCTGGATTAATTGAGTAGCTGGCGATAAGATGCTCGTGCGCGTTTTAATACTAGGCCAAAATAAGCAGCACACATCATAAACAGTATAGTAAGCATCATATCTTCGGTTGGTCCCGTAACAGGTACTTCAGAAGGTCCCTTGGCAATAGTATGAGGCTGCTGAAGGGGAGTTGGCGTTGAGGATGGGGTCGTCGTTTGCTCAGGCTTCTTTTGAGGACTCGATGGGCTCTGCTGAGGTTGATTTTGGGGCGAAGTTGGCGTTTGTTGTCCCTGTTGTGTATTTGGAACCGTTGTTGGAGCTATATTCTTTGTAGCATATTGATCGCTCCTATTCTTCACAAGTCGAACACCCCCAATAACTATAGCGACTAATGTGAGCGCAATTGCAGTAAATATGCCTATAGATCGTAAAATACCTTTATTCACCTCTGTCTGCCTATTTCTAATACTTCAATTCATTACCTATGATAAAACTTTTCCACTGAATAGACAAGACATATTAAAAGGCAAGTATACCCCTACGTCATGGAACGTCAAGCGGAGTGCAACCCGGCGAATATATACTAGGTAAATTTTTAAAAATTTACCTAGTATATATTC
>JARIHL010000081.1 GCA_029288315.1 Candidatus Saccharimonadota bacterium | reverse complement strand
GGCATACGAGATGTAGCTCCGTCTCGTGGGCTCGGAGATGTGTATAAGAGACAGATTGTAAACTCATATCATGCCCTGAGGCAGTATCGCTGACACCGGCCAGTACCTTAGCTAACTCATCATCACCCGTAGCCGGGTCGTGTTGCTCTGGAGTAATGTCCACCATCATGCCCACCTTTTATGTTTATGCCTATTCTTAGGTTATACTGTAGCATACGGACGTAATAATTGGAAAGATATTATGAGTGTATTAGACGATCGAAATTATGTTCAGCAGCGCGATCCACAGGATGCTTTCGGGTTTGCAGCTCAACAGCCGCAACAGCTACAACATAACTTTAACTTGACTCAAATGAGGTTTAAAAAAAGTATACAACATGTAGTATTCGCTGGTATGGGAGGCAGCTCGTTAGTAGCGGAATTAGCACATACCTGGCCAACGCTTTCTGTGCCGTATATTATTACCAAAGATTATACTTTACCGGCTTTTGTCAATGAGAACACATTGGTAATCTGCGCTAGCTACTCGGGAAATACTGAAGAAACAATTTCAGCTTTAGACCAAGCCGAGGAGCGGGGTGCTCAGATTGCTGTGATTGCTCACGGCGGTAAATTAGTAGAACGAGCTAAAAATGCTGGTCACCCATTGGCTGAAATGCCCACTTGCACACAGCCTCGCACCAGTGTTTTTTATGCATACCGGGCTTTAATTGAGCTATTGATTGCCGCCCAATTAATTCCTGCCTCGTTAATTTTCGAGATGGAAGCGCTAATACGGCCACTTGAAACGGCGACGACCGCCTGGCAAACTGATGTACCCGAAAAAAATAATTATGCCAAACAATTGGCCCAAACAATGGTTGGCAAAACCGTCATTATTTACGGTGGTCCGCTAACCTATCCCGCAGCCTATAAGTGGAAGATCGACGTTAATGAAAACGCCAAAAATACCGCTTGGTGTAATGCCTTGCCTGAATTTAACCATAATGAGTTTTTAGGTTGGAGCAGTCATCCGGTTGAAAAACCATTTGCGGTGATCGACCTCATCTCTCACTTCGAACATCCGCGTGTTCTGCAGCGTTTTGAGGTAACTGACCGGCTTTTATCTGGTATGCGGCCAAAAGCAATGAGCATTGAAGCGAAAGGGGAAAGCCTGTTAGAGCAGCTACTTTACCTCGTGTTGCTGGGTGATTTCGTCACGACTTATCTAGCTGTTTTAAATGGTGTTAATCCGACACCAGTTGAATTGGTAGAGAGATTCAAAAAGGAACTTGGCTCGTATGAATAACATACCGCATTTTAATCCTGCCGGTTTTACTACTGCGCCTTATGCCAAACGGACAGAAAAGCCGTGGGGGTATGAACTGCATTGGGTGCCGGAAGGTGCACCGTACATTGGTAAATTACTGCATATTAAAGCTGGTGCCAGAATAAGTTTGCAAATTCACGATAAAAAAGAGGAAAGTTGGTTTATTATTAACGGCCGCGGTGCGGTAATTTGGGAGAATAATAATGGCGAACTGATTGAAACTGAATTAAAACCAGGCCGAGGCTATACAATCCAAGTGGGGCAGAAGCATCGGCTTAAAGGTATCACAGACTGTGATATTATTGAAGCTTCAACACCAGAGGAAGGAACAACCTGGCGCCTGGAAGATGATTACCGTAGAGCCCACCAAACTCCTGAAGAGCGGGCAGCAGAATATGCTAAGCACGCTCAAATTTTAACTGACAAATAAGGTTATCAATTTGCCCAGTGGATGCTTAAGTAGCAGCATCCACTGGGCGTTCACGCCTGAAGGGTCAGTGTGGAGCTTTATGGAAATCTTTGAAGTTTTGTCGTCCTCTCTTGTTCTTCCTTAAGAGCAGTACTGCTGCACCACATTTAGAACAGCGCATCATGACTCTTCTTGGCCCCACTCTGTCCATACCTTCCACGTTCGCTTATTTCGACGAAGCGACATCGCTCCTCCATTCAGATCAGACGGGTAGAGATATAATAATAGATTAAGGAATATTATCAAGTCCTCTTATCTAAACCAGCTCTTCCCAAACCGTGCTCTCAGACCAAAAAGTCAGAGAGCACTGCCGGGAAGCTGCATTCGGGAAGAGCTGGGTGGTTGCTTAGCTGTTTACTGAAAAAACCGCAAGGCTTCAATAGGGTCTTTACGCGAAGCCTTGATGGCTGGGGCAATCCCAAATACAACCCCGACGACGCTCGCAATACCAACGGCAATGGCTAGAATGGGTAATGTTATAATAGGAGTAAATTCTAATAACGATCCAATCAACAGTGCAGCACCATAAGCTACAATAACTCCTAAGAATCCACCAACAACACTCATTATCAACGATTCTATCAAGAACTGGCGCAAAATTTGAGCATTGGTTGCACCGACGGCTTTGCGAATGCCAACTTCACGCGTTCGCTCGGTAACAGAGACAAGCATAATATTCATAATGCCAATGCCGCCAACAATTAATGAAATAGAGGCAATTGCCGAAGTAAGCATGGTAATAATCCGCAATAGATTATCGGTAATTTGCAATGTTTCCTCGGGGCGCAACACCGTGAAATCTTCTTCACCACCGTGATTCTGCAAAATGTTTTGTTGTAAAGATCTGCTTACTTGTTTTACATCACGGCCATCGGCGACCCGCGCATTGATCTGTTGAATTTGCGCGATGCCTTGATTAAATGATTTACCAGCATCAAGTGGTATAAAGGCAGCACGGTTAAAATCGAAAAGATTGTTGAAGTTCGCTCGCACGTCATACCGGTTTAAAATGCCAATCACGGTAAAGTCTTGCCCGCGAATTGAAACTTTCCCGCCAATTGCGGTATCAGAACCAAGTAATTCATTGGCAATATCACGGCCGAGCACCACCTGTCTCTTATACACATCTGACGCTGCCGACG
>JARIHL010000053.1 GCA_029288315.1 Candidatus Saccharimonadota bacterium | reverse complement strand
GATGAGTATGCTTTCAACTGATCCAATCGCAGATATGCTGAGCCGTATTCGCAATGCTGCAGCTGTGGGCAAACACCAGATCGTGTTGCCGCATAGTACTATTAAACAAACAATCGCCCTTACTCTTAAGCAGGCCGGATATCTTTCGGATGTCAAGTTTGTAGAGGGTAAGCCGCAAGCAAACCTTGAAATTTTACTAAACGAACCGGGTCAAAACTCGGTAATTACTGAGATTGTACGCCTTAGTAAACCGGGCCGGCGAGTATATGCCAAAGCCGATGAGATCCCTCATGTCAAAAACGGCCGCGGTGTCGTCTTGGTCTCGACAAGCAAGGGCGTCATGACTGGCCAAGCAGCCAAGAAACAACGGCTTGGCGGTGAATTAATTTGTAAAGTCTACTAAGGGCCTGAGCCCTTGACAGTAAGAAAGGAATATGATGAGTCGAATCGGAAAACTACCTATCCAGATTCCGTCAGGTGTGACAATCACGGTCGACCAAGGCGTTATCACGGTCACTGGTCCGAAAGGAGAGCTCACTCAACCATTGCTCTCGCATGTTGTGGTTGTGATTGAGAATGGTGTTCTGACGGTTACCCGCAAATCAGATGAAAAGATTGCTAAAGCCCAACACGGCTTAATGCGGGCACTTTTACATAACCTCGTCGTTGGAGTCACCAAAGGCTTTGAGAAAAAACTTGAAGTCAATGGCGTTGGCTATCGAGTAAGTGGCGGTGGCCAAAATCTTAATCTGACGCTTGGTTTTTCGCACCCGGTGACGTACACGGCCACTGGAGGTATTCAACTAACGGTTGAGAAAAACCTCATTACCGTAACAGGCATTAATAAACAGCAGGTCGGCCAAGTTGCCGCTGAAATTCGTGCACTTAAAAAGCCTGAACCTTACAAAGGCAAGGGCATTAAGTATATTGATGAGATAATTATACGTAAGGCCGGAAAGGCAGGAGCTAAGTAGGTGCTATGAGTAAAATGGCAAAAAAATTAGTCAACCAGCTGCTTCGCAAAACTCGTGTTCGAGCGCGCATGAATGGCACTGACCAGCGCCCGCGTTTGAGTGTGTTTATTAGTAATCAGCATGTGAGTGCCCAAATTATTAACGACGAGCAGCAAAAAACCCTTGTCAGCAGCACCACGGCAATTGCCAATAACAAAGCTGCTAGCAACAAAACCGAAAAAGCAGCTTGGGTCGGTACCGATATAGCCAAGAAAGCCAAGAAAGCAGGTGTCAAACAAGTTGTATTTGATCGTGGTGAGCGGCAGTACAAACGTCGGCTTCAGGCACTTGCAGACGCAGCTCGTAAAGAAGGACTGGAGTTTTAACTATGCCTAATCAAAATCAAGCTTCATCTCAGCGAACGGATCGGCGCCCGCGCCGGCCGAATGATCGTGTTCAAATGCCTCAAGAAGAGAAAATTTTTGAAGAGCACGTGATCAATATTGACCGCGTGGCGCGCGTTGTAAAAGGTGGCCGTCGCTTCCGTTTTAAGGCGCTCGTGGCAGTTGGCGATCGCAAAAATCGCGTTGGCATTGGTGTATCGAAAGGCGCAGATGTGCAAGCCGCAGTTGCCAAAGCTACTGATGTAGCCAAGAAGAACTTAGTAATGATTCCTATCAAAAATGCTACTATTCCCCATGATGTCGAAGTTAAAGTGAGCGGGGCGCGCGTGCTTTTGAAGCCAGCTGCACCAGGTACAGGCGTGATTGCTGGTGGTGTTGTACGTTCGATCATTGGTTTAACTGGCATTCATAACCTACTTTCAAAATCGCTTGGCTCAACCAATAAGGTAAACAATGCCTATGCTACTGTCGAAGCATTACGACAATTAGTTGCGACAGAAGAGTGGTTGAAATCAACAAAAGTTAAAAAGGCAACTCCAGCCAAAACGGAGAAATAATTATGAAAGTTCACGAATTAATTGCCACCCCTAACAGAAATCGAAAGCGCGTTGGCCGCGGTATTTCTGCGGGCCAAGGTAAAACGGCTGGTCGAGGCACCAAAGGTCAGAATGCTCGCACTGGCAAGAAACTACGTGCCACTTTTATGGGTGGTCAAGGCGCACTTGTTCAACGCATTCCAAAACTACCAGGCTTTAAGAGCCTTCGAGCGCCAGCACAAGTAGTTTATCTTGAACAACTTGCAATGTTCGAAAACAAGACGGCCGACAATTTTTCACTTGCCGAAGCTGGCTTAGTTACAACCCCTCACCACACCATTAAGATCATTGTTGGTGGCGAGTTGAAGAATAAGGTTACGGTGAAAGTACAAGCTGCCTCAAAGGCGGCTATCGAAGCTATTGAAAAGGCCGGTGGTACGTTCGAAAAAATTGCCGTACCAATCAAACAAAGTAGCAAGCTGCAAAAAGAAAAAGCGTAAGTTATTTCTGCCATTTGAAAAACTTTGGCACCCGGCCCCCTAAGTGTGCTATCTTTGAATAAGTAGTAAAAACAGAGTACAACGAATATGAATTGGAAGAATATTCTGAAATCGCTGAAAAGCCGTGACATGCAAAAACGCCTGCTTATTGTGTTAGGTTTGATTGTTGCTTACCGTTTATTGGCACATATCCCTGTACCACTTGCTGAACCGACTCAACTAAGAGAAGTTATTGATAACTTAGTGCGCAGCACTGACCTTGGCGGATTTATTAACCTCTTATCAGGAGGTGCATTGGCAAGTTTATCAATTGTACTCGTTGGCCTATCACCGTATATTACTGCTTCAATTATTACCCAATTATTAACAAAAGCTATCCCAAAACTTGAAGAGCTTAATAAGGATGGAGAAACGGGCCGGCGTAAAATTCAGCAATGGACACGGTTATTAACCTTACCACTTGCCATTCTACAATCAATCGCCTTTATTTTTATTCTGCGTCAAACCGTACTAGCCGGCAACACTGGTATAGATATTGTAGCCAATACTTCAATAATGCAGTGGATACTGATGATTGGCGCTATGACCGCTGGGTCAATGCTCCTCATGTGGCTAGGTGAGTTAATGACCGAACAAGGAGTTGGCAACGGTATGTCATTGCTTATTTTTGCAGGAATCATTGCAGAACTACCGCGCACAATGGGTACAATATTTGCTTCGCTTACGAGTGTTTCGGGAGATGCAGATAAGTTACACATTTTTAGCTGGTTTACTCTACCCATTAATGCGGTTGCCTTTTGGGTAATATTTGGGCTGACTATTTTAGGATTAATATCACTCTATTTGATTGTTAAAATCAACGAGGCGCAGCGAGTAGTTACTATCAATTACGCTAAACGAGTGCAGGGTAATCGTGAATATGGCGGGGTGAAAAGTATTTTGCCCATTAAACTTATCACCGCTGGAGTAATTCCCGTGATTTTTGCCGTCGCCTTTTTATCTTTACCAGCCTTTCTTGGACAGCTCTTTCGTTCAACCGACAATGAACAATGGCGCGAGATCGGCGCTAACTTAACAACCTGGTTTCAGACACCCAGCGCTACTACTTTTATGTCAGGAGATCTCACTACCCTTATCTATCCAGCAACGTACTTTTTACTTGTAGTGGCTTTTACATATTTTTATACCAGTATCATTTTTAATGCTAATGAGATCGCTGAGAACCTACAGAAACAGGGTGGTTTTGTGGCTAATATTCGCCCAGGTCAGCAGACCGAAAAATATCTCTCCAGTGTTGTTACCCGTCTGACACTTTTTGGTTCGCTAGCCCTCGGTGTCATTGCCGTACTACCGTTTGTAACAGAATTTATTTTTGCTAAATTTGGGATCCAAGCACAAAGTTTGGCTATCGGTGGAACTGGCCTGCTCATTGTTGTGTCGGTCGCCCTGGAAACGCTGCGGCATATCAATTCGCGCGCCCTAATGGTAACGTACGATCAAGATTATTAAACCATTTGACAATAAAATTACAGTGTTATTAAAATAGAAATGGCGCAATTCGCAAGTTTCTACCTGGGGAGTGTCATTTGGCTCAAAAAAGAAGGACTAGACGGCCCAAGAAAGCGCCAGAATCCAAACATGCCTGCCGTTTTGTAAACAATGGTCAAAAAATGGTCGTGGAAGGAAAAATATTGACAGGGCAAAAATGTGTTGGCTGTCCTAAAATACGATGGGTGATCTTGCCCAGGTGAGTTAGCCACGATTAAAGACAGCGGGGGCGCACATTAAAGCAAATTTTAGTGTCTTCAGCTTGCGTTTCCGGTCAGACCCTTCTGTTGTATGCTTTGTCGTTCACCGATGAGAGGCGAGTTATGACTCAATGGACTAAGGCAGACAAAAAGTACTTAGCCAAACATACAGCCACTCAAACTGTAGAGCAGATCGCAGCAGCCTTAGGCAAGTCTGCCAAGGAGGTTCGTCAGCAGCTTGCACCGGTTAGGATCCATAAACGCGACGACCTGCGTCGCCGCACCCGAGAAATGTAAGAACGACGTTATCGGCAAGGGCACGGTTACACCCTGCCCTTGCCGTGCTTCACATTTATGAATTTAGCTTTTCAAACAGTGAGCGTACTCATCATGAGCGAGTGAATGTCGCCCGCTTCCGTACTTGACGCAGGCTGTATCCGTGCTAGAGTAGAACTATCAACTGCGACATAGTCTGCAGTAATCTTTTAGATAATGCTTTACAATAGAGGTGCTAACCTGTATAATCAGTTCTTGTAATTCATGGCCAATACTAAGAGGAAACAACGACCTAACTCTCGAGGTAATGCACAAGCTGGCACTAGCCCGAGCAGTAAAGAGGTTATTAAGCTAACCGGCAGGGTAGTTGAAACATTGCCCGGCGCTCAGTTTAAAGTTGAACTCGAGAATGGCCATATTATCCTGGCACATGTTTCAGGTAAAATGCGTCGGCATTTTATCAGACTTGTTCCAGGTGATAAGGTAGAGGTAGAGTTAACCCCTTACGATCTCACAAAGGGTAGAATCACCTTCCGCCTTCATGAACAACAGGTAAGAGATAGGGGAGAAGCTGCGTGAAGGTAAAACCGAGCGTAAAAAAACTTTGTAAAAATTGCTACGAAACCCGCGACAACGGTGTGCTTAAAGTACGCTGCAAAAAAAATCGTAAACATAACCAAGGACAAGGTTAGTATATGGCTCGAATTGCAGGTGTTACTGTTCCAACTGAAAAACAAGTGCAAATCAGCCTCACCTATATTTACGGCATTGGCCCTGTTTTCGCCCGGCGAATCCTTGAAACATGCAAAATAGATCCTACCACTCGTGTGAAAGATCTAACTGAAGCCGAACTAACCAAAATCCGAGACGAAATTACCGCCAACTATGTGGTTGAAGGTGAATTACAGCGAGTAGTGACGGCCAATATAAAGCGCCTAAAAGATACGAATTCATACCGTGGTCTGCGCCACAAGAACAATTTACCATCACGTGGCCAACGCACACGTACTAACGCCCGTACGCGTCGTGGCAAGAAATCGACCGTTGGAGGCACGAAGAAGAAAGCTCCGTCCAAGACTTAAGAGGATTAATGTATGGCAGAAAATAAGACAGTTTCAAAAAAGAAGAATAAACGGACAGTTTCAGCTGGTCAAATGCATGTACAGGCAACGTTTAACAATACTATTATTACTTTTACTGACAGGAAAGGTGACGTCTTGACCGCTTCAAGTGCTGGCGCCTGTGGATTCCGCGGTTCTAAAAAAGGCACTGCCTATGCTGCACAAGTTGCCAGCGAAAAAGCTGGTACTGCTGCTAAGCAAGCCCATAATCTTAGCAGTGTGGACGTGTTTGTCAAAGGTATAGGGCTTGGCCGCGATGCTGCTGTTCGAGCATTGCAGAACCTAGACATTGCCGTAGAAAGAATTATAGATAACACCGGTGTTCCACATGGCGGTGTACGCCCACGTAAGGCGAGGAGGGCTTAAGAAGATGGCTCGAGATAGAAGTCCAATTGTCAAACAAAGCCGCCGTGAAGGTTATGCACTGCATCCGAAGGCACATAAAATTATGGTTAAAAAAAGCGGTATTCCTGGCATGCACAGCCGTTCACGCCAAGGTAAACCAAGTTTATATGCTATTCAACTCCGAGAAAAACAGAAAGTGCGCCGCCTGTATGGATTATTAGAAAAACAATTTGCAAAACTGATGAAGGAAGCAAGCCGCAGTAAAGGCCAATCTGGTCAAATCCTTTTGCAGCTGCTTGAACGTCGCCTTGATAACACTGTGTATCGGGCTGGGTTGGCGACGAGTCGTCGCGCTGCTCGTCAGCTGGTGAGTCATGGCCACTTCTTACTAAACGGTCGCAGGGTAGATATTCCATCAATTCGGCTTAAAGCTGGCGACACTATTGTTGTGCGGCCAAAAAGCACTAAAACAGTATATTTTACTCATATCGATGACGTTGTGAAAGAAACAAATCAACCAAGCCTTAGCTGGCTTAAGAGCAACCCCAAGAAACTGACGATTGAAGTCACCGGCCTGCCCGCTCGCGCAGAGGCAGAGCAAGAGATTAACGAACAATTAATTGTTGAGTACTACTCACGCTAAAAGGAGGCATGAACGTGTCTAAAGTTATTCACAATCCAACACTTGCAAGTATTGAGGAGCACTCTGCAACGAGCGCCACATTTGTGGTAGAGCCATTACACACTGGGTACGGTACAACGCTTGGCAATAGCCTTCGCCGTGTATTACTTTCTAGTATTGCTGGTGCCGCAGTTGTAGCTTTTAAGATTGAAGGAGCCACTCACGAATTCACAACTATTCCTGGTATCAAAGAGGATGTTGTTGATATGATGCTTAATCTAAAACAGATTCGCTTCAAAAGTTTTGCTGACGAACCAATTATCGTCCGTCTTGAAAAAAGTGGCTTGGGCCCAGTGACTGGTGCTGACATCAAGGCTACTGCGGACGTAGAGATCGTCACTCCCGACATAATTATTGCTACTATTGATGACCCAAAAACTACGCTCGTTATGGATATCGTTATTGATACCGGTCGTGGTTATCGAACGGTTGAAGAATCAGGCGAAAAACGCATTCATAGCGACATGATCCCGGTCGATGCTCTCTTTAGCCCAGTACAGCGGGTACGTTATAAAGTCGAAAACACTCGTGTCGGGCAAACTACTGACCTTGATAAACTCATTTTAACAGTCGACACCGATGGTTCCACTTCTCCAAAAGATGCTTTTGAAGAAGCTGCCGCCATCTTAATTAATCAATACACTGCGCTGGCTGGGTCAACCCGTGTTGAAGCTGCGCCAAGTGCTGGTATCAAAACACAAGGTAATGACGGCCTGTCGGAGCTTATGACGCCAATTGAAGATCTTAATTTATCTGCTCGTACAACAAATGCCCTCGTTAATAACGATATCCGTACCATTAAAGATCTCGTAACCTTAAGTGATTCTGAACTCCGAGAACTAAAAGGTTTTGGCAGCAAAGCACTTGATGAAGTTAAAGAGAAGCTAGCGGAGATGGAGCTTTAAACATGCATGCCCACGGATATCAAGGAAGAAAGTTTGGCCGAGAACGCGATCAACGTCGTGCGCTCCTTAAAGGGTTGGCAACTTCGCTCATTGAAAAAGGTAAAATTGAAACGACACTACTCAAAGCAAAAGAACTTGTTCCTTATATCGAACCACTCATCACGAAAGCGAAAACTGGTAGTCTCCATGATCGTCGCTCCATTATAGCCAAGCTCAGTACTATAGCTGCCGCGCACAAATTAGTAGATGAGATTGCGCCTAAGCTAACTGGCCGCAACAGTGGCCACGTACGCATAAAGCGTACTCGTGTTCGAGTTGGTGATAACACCCAACTTGCCAGTGTTAGCTTTGTTGATGATATTACAAGCACCTCTGCTCAACCAGCCATTGCCGCTACTCAAAAGGAGGCTCATGATGCATAAAACTTTCAACCTTAAGAATGCCGATGTCACTCGTGAGTGGGTTATTATTGATGCCTCTGAAGCACCCCTTGGCCGCGTGGCTACTACAGCAGCGAAACGACTCATTGGTAAGCACAAGCCAACATACACTGCACATGTCGACGGTGGTGATTATGTTATTATCATAAACGCCGCAAAAGCAGTTGTTACCGGCTCTAAAGAGACTGATAAATCTTATTATCGCTATAGTGGTTTTCCTGGTGGTTTAAAAGAAGAGAGCTTTAAAAGCGCCTTAGCACATAATCCTGCTCATAT
>JARIHL010000045.1 GCA_029288315.1 Candidatus Saccharimonadota bacterium | reverse complement strand
GTATGATAACTAACGGCGAAACGATGTGATTCATCTCGAATGCGTTGCAGTAATTTGACAATGTGCGAATCTTTAGGAAGCAATACAATCAAGAAATCTGCACTTTCAGTCACGAAGGCCTCGGGATATATCTCTGCATTGAGTGCGACATTTGAACTTGTTTTATGAATAACGATTTCTTCCAGCCGTTTAGCTAGGCCAATGGCTGGAATTTGTATCCCTTTTTCTTCTAACGCCTGTAGCGCTGCGCCAAGTTGCCCTTTGCCGCCATCAATCACTAACAAATCAGGTTTTGGCCAATCAAGATGCCTGCCACTAAACCGGCGCGAGATTACTTCATGCATATGGGCAAAATCGTTGTTACCTGGTAGGCGAAGTTTAAACTTGCGATACTCCGCTTTATCGGCTAAACCATTTGAAGCAACTACCAAACTAGCCACATTATTCGTACCTTGCATGTGACTGATATCATACCCTTCAATTCGTCGTGGAGCACCCCTGAGGTTAAGTAATGTGGCCAGCCCGCTCAAGGCTTGATCTTTGCTAATATCCATAAACTCACGGTCGCTGAAAAGGATTTGCTTTTGTAGCTCACGAAGATTATGGATTTGGTTACGAAGTTTGGCTGCAACTTCGTATTGACGATGTGCCGCGGCAACCTTCATTTCGCTTTCTAGCTGACGAATAAGTTGTTTACGTTCACCACGAAGGTATAAAATCAATTTTTTTAATACCCCTTTATACTCTCGGCTCGATATTTTTTGTTCCTCTACCCCTGGGCAGAGCCCAAGATGATACTGCAAGCAAAGGCGTTTTGGCACATTAGCGTGTGTCGAGTAAGGAAAAATTTTACGCAGATAACGGAGAGCCTTTTTAACCGCAAAGCCATTATAATATGGGCCAAAATAGTCGGCTCGGTCATCAAGCGGTTGGCGCGTGAAACTAAGATACGGATAGGTGTCTTTAAGATTAATGCGCACAAAAATTTGCGATTTATCGTCGCGGAGTAAAATATTGAAACGCGGCTTATAGCGCTTAACCATTTCACTTTCGAGAAATAACGCATCAATCTCTGACTCTGTTTCAATCCAATCAGTATCGTCAATTTCAGCCACCAGCGCATCGGTTTTGGCGTCGCGCAAACGGCTATCTTGAAAATACTGGCGCACTCGGTGCTTTAGTACCGCCGCTTTACCGACATAAATAATCTCACCCTTTTTTGATTTATGAAAATACACACCGGCTGAACCTGGTAATGTTTTCAATTTTTCTGTAAGTTTCTCATTCATCTTATTCATTGTAGCCTATAGCCGCTTTGGTATTCGGCCTAAAGCTCTACATAGCTTTACCCATTAAAGACTTGGATCAATCTATGCTATAAAAGAGCGGAGATAAGATCTTGCTCTTTTACAAAAACCGAAGGGATCAACCCTTGAGCCACAACCTACTATGCCGCAATCGACGTGCCTGTCTGATGCTGGAGATGGTATGGTCAACTTTTTTTGGTGTATCAATCATGGTAGTCTATTATAACCTTCATGGCTTGGGGCAATTGCAAGTTTTCTGGCTTCAGGCAACCTGGAGTATAGTTGCTACCATAGCAGCTGTTCCCTGTGGTTATTTAGCGGATCGCTTTGGTATTCGCCGCGTCATAATCCTCGGCTCGGTGGTCCAAATAGTACAATCAACACTATTTTGGCAATCTCAAACATTTTGGCAATTTGAAATAGTACTTGTTTTGAGCGGACTTACAATCGCTCTCATAAGCGGTACTACGACTGCCTTGATGACTGTTACAATCAACCAATCTATACAAGATGAAGATACCCGTCAAACCTTGTTCGACTCCTACCAACGCTGGGTAACTCGAGTGCGTGCTATTGGCGGACCAATTGGTGCCATCGTAGGCAGTTACCTCGCTACTCATGTCGGCATGAGTAGCCCATTTGCTCTTCAGCCTCTCGTGTACTTACTCGGTCTCGCTGCAGCTTGGCATTTAATCGAACCACGCACTGCAATAGCCCGCCAGCATACGGCATTCAGTGCCATGTGTAAAACTGCTCGAATCTTGTTACTTGAACAGGCTAAAATCCGATGGGCAATCCTATTGAGTGTTCTCCTGAGTGTCTCAGTCATTGCTACTGCCTGGTTGACCCAACCGTTACTCATAGAGGCGCATATTCCTATCGCACTTTTTGGTCTTATCTATGCCAGCCGATCAATAAGTACAGGAATATTAGCTGGATGTGCTCAGAGATTGCAGCGTCGTCCAAATACGTTTGCCTGGGGTGTACAGGTAGTGGTATTGCTGATGGGTACTATAGTCGCCGCTACAGTACCAGGCATTATAGGAGTAGTAACAGCAATCGCAAGCCATTCTTTTATCATGGCCTGTGTCGCGCCTGTAACCACTAGTTTCCTGCATAAGCAACTTGATGATGATACCAATCGCGCCACCGAGCTATCAGTTATTTCGGCTCTTAAAACTTTGTTTTTTGCCATAATAGGGCCATTCTGTGGCTGGCTGACAGACATTTCGTCAGTTAAAACAGCCTATTTAGCAATGGGCATGATCTGCTTAGTAGCGGGAGGTGTGGCTCTTTATAAATTTCATCGGGCTATGAAGTAAGAGAGGTGGTGCGGAGTGTTCTATGCTACATAGAACACTCCGCCATCTTTAGAGCAGGTACCAGATCGCTTGCTATGGAGCAGCCCTAATCAACAAGGCTTCATGATCTCCACAGGACTTATCGAACACCCTTCAAGGATTAGCGCTCCACTGTTTGTCAAGTATGCTCCTGCGAGAACCAGGATCAGTGCTACGAACAGGATACGCAAATATGGCAAGCCGGTTACCAAGAAACCGATAATGCATGCCAGGAGTACCGCGCACAAGCCCACGCTTACTGCAAAAAAACCATTGGGAGTGAGAGGCACCAAAGCCACAATGCCCAACCACACCAGTGCAGCAACCGTAGCACAGCCACAGAATAATGCGGCTCGGATGGCGGTGATCATGTAAACCTCCTCATAGACGACCAGGAATGTGCTTGTCGCTCGCTCACTACATGCGTGAACCAGGCGTGTTATTATTCTGCAATAAAATACGTAAAATGACAACCCGTACCACTTATACCGCAGTCAAACCGTGCCCCTTGATCAAACAGATCAGGAGGCACCGCCGGGAAGGCGGTGTTTGACTGCGGTATAAGTGGTACGGGTTAGTATTCGGCAATTATCTTTCAACTATCAGACTTCACAGCCATAACTGCAAAAACCGCTTTTTTGTATGCAGTTATCACAAATCAGGATGTGGCTATTGCAAACTGGGTTTGCGCAGTTTTCAAAATTACTGGTTTTATTATCACAATGGATGCAGTGGCCAATGTCTTTTGCCATTTCAGAAAATTGAGCCACAAGCCGCCCATCGAATACATACAGCTTGCCCTCCCATAAACCACGATCTTTGTATTTTTCACCGTATTTTATAATGCCGCCATCAAGTTGGTACACTTCTTTGAAACCACGATTTTTCATTAGCACACTTAAGACTTCGCAGCGTATACCACCAGTACAATAGGTGACCACTGGCTTTTCTCTCATTGCATCGTACTGAGACTTCTCAAGTTCCTTTTTAAAATCGCGGCTTGTTTTAACATTGGGAATGACGGCATTTTTAAATTTACCGACTGCCGCCTCATGCAGATTGCGACCATCAAAAAATATAACCTCACCACCTCGCTTCTCAACTAATTTGTGAACTTCCTCGGGTTTGAGATGCTTACCGCCTCCAATCACACCATGCTCATCAACTCTCAGTTCATCAACAGCATCAAAAGCCACAATTTCATCACGTACTTTGACACTGAGACGCGGAAAGTCTTTACCAGTGCCATCCGACCACTTAAAGACAATTCCTTTAAAAAAAGGGTATTCTTTCGTCGCTTTTACATAAGCCTTGACCTTTTTAATATCACCACCAACAGTGCCGTTAATGCCATGCTGAGAAATCAAAATACGACCCTTTATATCCAGCCTTTCGCACAAAGCTCTTTGCCATAAACGGATCGCCTCAGGGTCAGCAAGAGGCGCAAATTTGTAATAAAGAATAATTTTTTGCATACAATGTAGCTTTAGTTATAGCAAAAAAGTGATTGCCAAAACAGATTATACATCACTATAATGTGTATTTATTATGGCTTTGTATAAAAAAGCCCGCTAACCATCCTATGACTGGCCGTTTTCACTTAATAGGAAGCGTCCACTTTGACACCTTATTTCTTGAGTTTAGACAAGCTTAAACAAATACTTTAGCCTCGATTCATAAAACATACTTCATAGTAATTTTTCATACTTAAAGGAGATTCATGAATACAACTCGTGAAACTATTAAATTGTTCTGGGAACACGCCAAACGTTACCCACAGTTTTTATTGCCTCTTTTATTTGTTGTCCCAATCACTGTAGCAGTTACAGAATTTGCACGCCCGTACATTATCTCAATCGTATTGGAAAAAATTAGCAACAACAATTATGATTCGGCCAACCTATGGGCTAGTTTTAGCACTGAAATTATAACATTCGCAGTCGTCGCCTTCGCTGGCATCGTTATCGGTTGGCGAATTAATACATGGCTTATTTGGTCACTTGAGTTGAACGTCGCTCGCGACATCGCCCAGCGGGTCTTTGACCACCTCATGCTTATGAGTGCCGATTTTCATGCGAACCGATTTGCCGGGTCATTGGTTTCTCAAGCCAACAAACTCACCGGTGCGTATATACGTTTTTCAGATGCAACTATTTTACAGCTTTATACCTTATTAATCGCTATTGTGGCCACCGTCATAATCTTGGCGCCGCGGGTTCCTCTTTACGCCATAATCCTGATTGTATTATCTATCTGTTACGTTGCAGGTGTCATACTGTTGTCTAAAAAGGTTCGTGAAAGCAATAAACGTGAGGCTGAAGCTCAAAGTAAATTAACAGGCTACTTAGCAGATAGTATTAGTAACGTCATGGCTGTGAAGAGCTTTGCTGCTAGACAGTACGAAAGTAACCGCTATTGGCAAGCCGCCAGCTATGTGCGCGATATGGGCTCCCGGTCACTCAAAGCAACAACCCAGCGTGAAACCTATGCCAGTCTGGTAGCCAGCTGTATTACCATCTCGGCAGTACTCATTGCTATAATTGGCGTTGGTTTTTTTGCGCTTGATATTGCTACTATTTTTTTAATGGTTATCTACACCAGTACAATCGCTACTCGGCTTTGGAGTTTCCAAAATGTCATGCGGCAATATAACCGGGCATTTGGTGACGCCAGTGATATGGTGCAAATTCTGCGTATCGAGCCAGGTGTTCAAGATTTGCAAAATCCTGAACCTGTCCGTATCAGCCAGGGTGCTCTCAACATTAAGGATATGTCATTTACTCATGCCGATACAACTGACGCGCTATTTAGTCACCTAAATCTACAGATTAATTCTGGTGAAAAGATCGGGCTCGTGGGGCACTCTGGTTCCGGTAAAACAACTTTAACGAAGCTATTATTGCGTTTTGCAGATATCAATGGCGGTGAGATTTTGATCGATGGTCAAAATATCGCCACTATCACTCAGGATGATTTGCGCCGCTATATTGCCTATGTGCCGCAAGAACCCCTCCTCTTTCATCGAACCATACGAGAAAACATTGCCTATGGTAGACCCGATGCGTCTGAAGAGGCTGTTAAAGAGGCCGCCCAGAAAGCACACGTTGCCGAATTTGTCGAAAAACTTCCACATGGCTACGACACACTGGTTGGTGAACGCGGGGTAAAATTAAGTGGCGGCCAACGCCAGCGAATTGCTATTGCCCGGGCTATTCTGAAAGACGCACCAATATTAGTACTCGATGAAGCAACAAGCGCACTCGACAGTGAATCAGAGAGGCTTATACAAGATGCGCTGTGGGAACTTATGAAAGGGCGCACCGCAATTGTTATTGCTCATCGCCTCAGTACTGTGCAAAAAATGGACCGTATTTTAGTCATGAAACATGGGGCCATAATTGAGCAAGGCAGTCATAAGACACTCTTAGCACAAAAGGGCGAATACGCTAAACTCTGGGCACATCAATCAGGTGGGTTTATTGAAGAATAGGTATAGCTCTTAGTCTTTTGGCGGTTGAAATTGCTTTTTACCTCCAGGCTGGCTTTCTTCAGCTTGGGTGTTTTGGGGGGTGTCTTCACCATGCTCTGCCACAATTTCTTCAACATCACCTGGCTCGGCGTCGCCACCGGCGGCTTCGTTAGCTGCTTGGAGTGCGCTTGGTTCATACACCGTCGCAATAACCTGCTCGGCATCAGAGAGCAAGGTGACACCACTTGGTACCTCTAAATCGCTCATGGATAGATGATCGCCAATTTCTGCCAACCGTTCACCAGGTGCTTGCAGATTTTCTGGCAAATCACGTGGCAATGCTTCAATTTGTGCAACATCAATGGTGGTCAATACAACTAATCCTGCTTTCTCGGCTGGCGTTTCACCCGCGCCTGCAATAACAATTGGCACCTCTGTTGTAACACTCTCATTCTGATTGACGACATGAAATGCTACATGGCGCAGCGTATGCTTTACTGGGTCAAAATCAGCTGTCTTTATCATAGCTAATCGTTTCTTGCCTTCTAATTGTAGTTCTATCGGCTGGCGCTTTCCGGCGTCACGATAAACCTTAAGGAGAGGGCCGCTTTGGGCCATCACCGATTGCGCTTCGACCCCTTGGCCATACATTACTGCTGGCACATAGCCATTTTGGCGAATCGTTTGTACCGCTTTACCTTGCACATTACGTTGTTCAAGTTTTAATTCAATCTTTTCACCCATAGTTTTATCCGTACTCCTTTAAGTATCCTCTCGGTAAGTTTCGAAAATACATATTTAGTATAGCAAATGCTAGAATAAGATCATGCTGTTTGGGCTAGAGCTTATCGAAGTTATTCGCACAGTTGGTGCGCTTGGCATTGCTTTTATGATCTTCGCCGAATCAGGTCTACTGCTTGGTTTCTTTTTACCTGGTGATACGCTTTTATTTACCGCTGGTTTTTTGGCCACAAATAATTTACTAGGGGTAAGCATCCACATGCTCGTGCTTATTTTAATAGCGGCAGCTATTACGGGACAAAGTGTTGGCTATTGGTTTGGCGCGAAAGCTGGCCCGCGCATCTTCCGGCGTAAAAGCTCTGCCTTTTTTCACCCTGATAATATTACGCGAGCCGAAAAGTTCTATGAGCAATATGGCCCAGTCACTATTTTGTTAGCCCGTTTTGTGCCTGTTGTGCGAACATTCGTACCAATTGTGGCCGGCGTTGCCAAAATGAATTATAAGACTTTTACTTTTTATAATATCCTTGGTGCTCTGTTATGGGCTGGTGGAGTCACCTATTTTGGCTATTTCGCAGGCGGCTTTTTTGAAGCCCGCGGCATTACTATTGACCATCTTATTTTGCCCATCATCGGCCTTGTGGTTTTACTAACAGGGCTCTCGCCCATTATTCACACTATATCTTCTCGCCGAAAACGCACTTTCTCACCATCTGAAGATGCAGAGCAACGCTAGTAACAATTATACTGAAGATGACCGATTTTAAACTTTATTCGTATTTGTTAATCTAATCTCTTTTTTAAGTAATGCTCCTGAATTATCAATTTCATAAACCACAACTTCACCAGTCGCGATTTCAACCGTATGCGCGGCATCATCAGCTACTGACTCAAGATATTTCATGAGGGCTCGTAATGAATTGCCATGAGCGGCAATAATCACATTTTTACCAGCTTTTAAGTCTTGAAGAATATGTTCCTCGTAATAAGGCACTACCCGCTTCGAAACATCTTTCAATGTTTCTCCGCCTGGCACTGGATGATCCCAGCTCCGGCGCCATTTCATAAATTGTTCTTCACCATGCTCTTCTTTGACTTGCCACTTATTTTTGCCGGTTAGCTCGCCGTAGTCACGCTCATTGAGAGCCTCATGTTCGGTTCGGTCCAAATCACGCCGATTTAAATGCAACACGATTTCGTCTAATGTATGTACTACCCGTTTTAGTTTAGAGGTGTAAGCTTTATGCAGATCAATATCTTCAAGCATCTTGGCTGCCCGGCGAGCTTCAGCTCGGCCTTCATCGGTTAAGGCAACATCGGTCAGGCCAGTCCATTTGCCAACTACATTCCATTCAGACTGACCATGACGAACAAGTATGAGATAGGCCATTTAATAACCTCCCCGAACACCTTGGCCTGCAAAAGTAGCTTCAGTGCCAAGCATTTCTTCAATACGCAGTAGTTCGTTATATTTCGCCACTCGGTCAGTACGCGATAAGGAGCCGGTTTTAATATACCCAGTCGCTAAACCAACCGCCAAATGGGCAATTGTTGTATCTTCAGTCTCACCTGAACGGTGAGAAATAATCGCCCGCCAGCCTGCGGCGTGAGCCATAGTGACGGCATTGATGGTTTCTGAAAGCGTGCCAATTTGATTCAGCTTAATAAGGATAGCGTTGGCAGCTTTTTCAGCGATCCCTCGTTTCAAAAAGTCGACGTTCGTAACCAACAAATCATCACCCACAATTTGTACCTTGTTGCCAATTTGCTCGGTCAGTTGAGCCCACGCCGTCCAATCATCTTCCGCCAGACCATCTTCGATAGAGGCAATGGGATAGGTTGCGGCAAGGTCGGCTAGCCAATGCGTCATTTCTTCGCTTGTCAGACGACGATTTTCCGTGCCTAAATGATATTGGCCGTCTTTGTATAGTTCAGAAGCTGCCACATCGAGCGCCAATACAATATCTTTGCCCAGGCTATAGCCAGCCTTTGTGACGGCTTTGGCAATGAGGTCAAGTGCTTCCTGATTACCGTTCTTAACTTGGGGCGCATAACCACCTTCGTCACCAACCGTGGTGCCGTACCCAGCAGCTTTTAGAACTTTGCCCAGCGCATGAAAGATTTCCGCTCCCATACGAAGCGCTTCGCTAAAATTAGGAGCGCCGACGGGCATAATCATAAATTCTTGAATGTCGGTTGACCCGGCGGCGTGTTTACCACCATTAATAATATTCATCATGGGCATAGGCAATAGAGATTTTTTAGGTTCAGCCATTAAACTTTGAAAATAGGCATAAAGTGGCATGTTCAGAGCAGCGGCTGCAGCTTTAGCAGTGGCCAATGAGACCGCCAGAAGAGCATTAGCGCCCAGCTTATCTTTATTTGGCGTACCATCGAGCTGAATGAGTAGCTCATCAATCGCACGTTGCGCTGAAGCATCGTGCCCAATCAATCTTTCAGTAATGGGGCCATTAACATTGGCCACCGCCAAGCTCACTGCCTTGCCACCATATCTTTTTGGATCATTATCACGCAGCTCTACCGCTTCATGTGTACCAGTTGAAGCACCGGACGGCACGGCTGCACGGCCGAAAGCGCCATTCGCTAAACTGACGTCTGCCTCAACGGTTGGGTTGCCTCGAGAATCCAAGATTTGGCGGGCATGTATTGTTTTGATTTCCATATACTTTTAAGAATCCTCCTGGTTATGCCATCAATCATAGTACACCTGCCCTGCTAGAAATAAAAACTAAAACCCAGCCGCCACTTGGGGAGGCTGGGTTTTACTATCGCGAGCCAGCTATCTACGAACTGCCACGAATACAGAGCCCAACGACAGCGTTGTTATAGTGGCCAACATAGCCGCTATTCACAATGGTGCGGTCAGAGGCATGCAGATAAATAACGTATCCGCATTGCGGGATTCCGGTGGTGTCAAGTTCCCAGGTACCACTTTCGCCTGTTCCAGAGACAGCTGGGTAAGAACGCGAGAATGCTGATGGGCCGCTAAAGCTGCCGCCTCCTGAAGGATTAACGGTAAATTCACCGCCATTCGCCGGAATGATCTCGAAGGTGTAGCTACCCAAATGATCATCAAGCACACTATAGGTGCCTGTTACTGGATTACCAGAATCAACGTCATTGCAGACAAGCGGCGTATCGAGTACCACATTCGGCGCCACATTATCAACATGAACCGTCACTGCCGCGCTCGTCCAAACTGGGAAGGCGGTACCTGCTACGCGCGATTCAATTTTCAGCTTCCACTCACCATCCATCGCCGCGTTTGTTTGCCACCGGGCCAGAATATTGCCAGTCACAAAGACCTGAGCATTACCTGGTCCGGCAGTCAAATCCTCTCGGTAAGTGTACCAACCACTCGGTGCCGCTTGAGAGATAACCGGCAAGGTGCTCCAGATACCATCAAGCAATTGTGAACGATGAATATTAAATGAGTTACTGACCGTTTGCCAACCTGAGCCATCATCTGCGAGTAAACGATATTCAAGGGGCGCTGCACCAGCACTAATATCAGTAGGATAAGCGAGATGCCCGGCAATCACAATTTCACCGCCAAACGGGCTGTTATTAGCTGTAAAACCAGCTGTAACCGCAGCGCCATTTGCGTAGCCACTGCTGTTAATATTGTCAACCGACATGCCGCCTACTGTTTCGATAAAGGGAGGATGCGTGCCAGGAATAACATTATCACCAGGAGTGATGAGAACCAATGTTTCTTCACGGTTACCATACGTCGGTACCTGATTTGGCTGCGCAGGATTAGGCGGCGTCTCCCATGAAAGGATAGCTCGAACTTTGGCCGTCTTGGGCCCAGTGGTACATGGTTGCCGACGGCCAGTCAGGTTCACGGGCAATGTAACGGCGTAGTCTAATCCTTCTGCTGGAATACTGGCAATGTCGTGTACGCGCACTGAGGTTGTGCCAACATATTCCCAACCGGCG
>JARIHL010000038.1 GCA_029288315.1 Candidatus Saccharimonadota bacterium | reverse complement strand
TACTTGTGCTTTTTTGCAACTGTTCAGTCACAAAGCGGACCGCTGCAAACGCCAGGAAGGCAACGACGATACCGATGATTGCATACAAAATTGTATTCTTTGCTGAAGTAATTGCGTTCTGATCCCCACCAGATACAACATAACGAATACCGCCAATGATGAGCATGATTACAGAAATCGCACCAATCAAAAACAGTAAAATATTAGTAACTGTTTGAAAAATACTATTTTCACCGAAAAGCTCTTCAGCCGCACCTGATGGTTTAGCACAGTTAGCGCCACCATCAATACCGCTCGTTACATCATCGCAACCCTGGGCTTGAACAACCGCCGGAGCTGCAAAGGCAATGCCTGCAATTAATAATGGAACAAGTAAGAGGCTCTTCGAAACGTTTCTCATGAATGACTTCATGTATTGTTTCTCCTTATATCTTATGCATTTTATTGTACCTTACGCGTGCCACTAATCGCTAGAGCTATTTCACTCTAGGCTAAATTAGTAAGGACAAAATTAACGATCGCATAGGCAGCAAAGGCGACCACTAAACCTATAATTGCATAGATAATGGTATTCTTGGCAGCGGTAACGGAGCTTTGATCACCACCCGAAATAGCATAACGAAGTCCGCCAATCGCAATCATCAAGACGGATACGGCACCAACGACAAAAATTATAATATTAACAACTTGCTGTAATGTCCCAGTGACTGTTCGATTGCTCCCTGACGTACTACAAGTACTGCCGCTCCAGGTTCCTCCCGAACCTTCACAAAGCGCTTTCTCATTCGCTTGTGCGCCTGCTATTTGAGGCACCATAATAGGTAGAGCCGCCATAACAAACACAATCCCGAGAGCAAGTACAGAATTTCGGCAAAAAAGAAGAAACTTTTTCATACAACTCCTATATATTAGTCAGTACAAAGTTAACAATAGCATTAGCCATAACCGCTATTGCCAACCCGACGAGTGCATATATAATAGTATTTTTTGCACTCGTTACGCCAGCTGAATCACCATTCGATATGGTATAGCGAAGTCCACCAATCACTACCATCAGCACCGATACGGCACCAATCACGAAAGTAATGGTGTTCAGAATACGGTTCCAGATACTACCCGGACCAAATAATTTGCCCCCACCCTTACATACCTCTGAATCAACATTCGCCCCGCACTGCGGAAACACATTTACCTGAGCATGAGCCGGGTCGGTGACAACTATATTGATTGCCATGCAAAGCGTTATGATTGCGAAGACGCCGACAACTAGATTGATGATTTTTTTCATCCAAAAATACTCCCTAGAACAAATTGTACAATAGTAAAGGCGCTCACTGAAACGACAATGCCAATGACGGCATACAGAATCGTGTTTTTGGCTTTAGTAATCTCGCCTGAATCGCCATTGCTTATCACATATTTAAAAGCTCCTATCAACAAAAAGGCGATAGCCGTACCGCCAATGGCGATGAAGGCCGCACTGAGCATATTGGCGAGCGTGGCGTTATCGGCATTTACTTTTGGTATCTGTACAAAATTTGCATCAACTTTTTGTGCAATAATTTTTAAATTATCCATTCTTAAAACCTATCCGCAATAAAACGCACTAAAGCTACTGACAAAATAGTAATAATAAGCCCGATTATAGCATTCTGGATCGTTTGCTGAGCACTGGAAATATTACCAGGTTCACCGCGGCTTTTCATATATTTAATGCCGCCCCATATTATAAAACCAACTGCCATATAACCCGCCGCTTTAATCATGGTTTCAATAATAGGAAAAGCAATCTTCCATACATCATCTAAAGAGGTGATCGTCGGCGCGCCTTTCGCATCTTTCGGTAAACAAGCATCCCAAGAAGGGAAGCCAAAAAACGAGTTCTGGCTGCCGCAGGCTGCTACCTGCGTAATAGGCGATGCTGCCAAAACAGATTGCGTAGTCCCTACGCTCACTATGATAGTACTCATTATATATACTAGGACGAGAGATAATCGTAAATACTTCATGGCTCTCAAGTTAAGATACCTCCTGGGATTAAAAAATTTAAGATCGCAAACATGAGAATAAAGAGCAATAGCCCTACAATAGCATTCGTAATAACGTAAATTGCTTGCTGTGTCTGACTTGAATTGTCCCTTGCTGTCAGATAGAGAATACCTCCATATACTATTCCGCCAACCACGGCAATGCCCACTCCAGCTGCAAGAAAACGAATAATTCCTGTCAGCCATGTAAAAATAGCATTATTCTTGGGCAGGCACTTATTGCCGCCCTGAATGGCAATAGCTACCTCTATTTCTGTTTGCGGATTGCAGGCCGCAAACGCAGGTTTGGCTATAGCTTCTGCCATACATAAAGAGCCTATTACAATAAACACGCCTGTAATAAGTAGCTGCAATTTTTTCGTTTTTACCATATGGCAGTTATGTTAATCCTTTATATCAACAATAGCCGTAAACGGCTATTTTCGCAATTAGTACTATAAGGCAGAATTACGGCTTAAACTACTGACGCTATAAAGCTTCAAACTGTTTGTCTCTTTAGAGGTAATGGTGCTATTATAAACATAGATGCTCCAGGGTAGAGTAGCACCTAAATAACCAATTACATGGAAGGGAGGAGAGAATGCCAATCAGAAGGGTTGAATTCTCAGGGCCAACACAAACAGCAGAAACAGGACGCCTAGATCAGACTGAAGCAGCACCCACGCCAATGAGAGAAGCTCCAGCCGGTCCAGAACACAACGGTTATACTAGCACAGACTTTACAGGCTCTGCAAGCAGCGGGGAACGTTTATCATTACTCGACCGGCTTATGCAGCGCAAGCTAGGGCGCAGACTAGTAGGTGCGAGTGTGTTACTTTCTTGTGTAACACTTTTAGGCGGAGGCTTAATGGCACTCGGCGGAGGCGATGACGAAAGCGAGCGAATTGTACAGCCGCCAGTAGCAGCGGCTCCTCCTGCGCCAGGTTATGAAACCCGGCCCCTACCACCCACACAACCCCTGACCCCTGAACTAGCGACGCCGCCTGAGCCTTTACCCCCCGGGTATATTGAACAACTCAGACCAGGCGCCAATTTTGAACACTTACTCATACCCGCCTCAGTAACTAATCCGAGTGAAATCTTAGCCGGTATTGAATACTTGCGAGCAGTTGGCATTAATAATGGACGAGAGGATATCCTTCGCGCCATCCATAACAGCCGAGGTGGTGATTTACTAGAACTCGACCTGGCCATAATGGAAGATATGCAAGACGAATATCATCACGGTCAGTCTCCAGAGAATAGTGACCGTATTTTTACGAGTGATTGGGGGACTCCAGTTGCCGTTCAAGAAACAAGGATCCCCACCCAAGACCCGACAGCACCATTCACCAATGCACTACTTATAACCTTCAATGGAGAGGACAAGCATGGCTGGCGTGGTTTTATTGATGGCGCTCAGAGCCCATGGAAGCCTTATACTAGTACGCTTATGTTTATTCCAGAAGAAGTGATTGACCCAGCTACTGGAGAATCTATGGGCCGCCACTGGAAAATTGCTGACGGCTATACCAGTATTGATGATTCGGAACTGAAGCAAGTCTATAGTGCTGAGATTAATTAGCTATTTGTAACTGCTTTCAGTGTCTACCGCTTCTTTCATAAGGCTCGACGTTTCCCAGAGAAACGAAGCGAGCTGTTTTGCGAGCGGACAGCCTTTGCGTAAGAAGAATCAGGCGTCTTGCGCATATATAACAGTGTCAAATTGCCCATTATGAACAAATGAATTACACTAAATTTATTATGATTGCTCGTTTGAGGCGACTCGGTATTGGCGCGGCCATAGGGCTGTTCGTCGCATTTGGTGTAAGTATTTTTTGCAATGTGGTGCCTGTCAATGCTGCCGCAGGCGAGCGTGTTACGGTTACGGCCAAACCTGCGGCTAGCAAAATTAAGCCCGATCAGCTAGTGAACATTGGTGACGATGTTATCACGCTGAAACAGGGCAACAATACCATTGGTACACAAAAAGTAAAACCTCAGTTAGCAAACTTGCCATCGGTTGATGGAGGAGATCTTTTTTATACTGCTACTTTTGACCCCGTACAACCTGGAACGTATTCAGTTTGTTCTGAAAAAGCCACTACATGTGTCGAATTTCAAAAAGCTGCCAATGCCGACAAGCCAGTTGAAATTACCGGCCAAAATCCGCCGATAGCGACACCGGGTGCTGACGAAGAAAAAGTCTGCTCAACTGGGACTGGCCTGGCAAATACGCTTTCCTGGGTGCTCTGCCCGCTGGCCCAGCTGATGGTTGATGCAACAGGCTTTATCGAAAGGAATCTGATCATCCCTTATCTCACAGTTTCGCCATTACAGACTGGCGATAATCCTGTATATAAGCTCTGGGAAAGCGTGCGTAATATTGCCAATGTTCTTTTTATTGTAGCGTTCTTTATTATTATCTTCTCACAGGCTACCTCTTTAGGATTAAGTAACTACGGTATTAAACGCTTATTGCCCAGACTTGGATTTGTGGCAATAGGTACTAATTTGTCGTACTTTGTAGTAGCTTTTGCCATTGACGCCTTTAATGTGTTCGGCGCTGGTATATCTGAACTTGTTATGACGGCAATCGCGGGTGGCGGAGGCACCGGCGGGGCTGAGCCAAATGGAGGGAATATTTTTGCTATTACCGTTGTTGTTGGCGCACCACTTTTACTAGCAACAGCTATTACCAGTGCAGGAGCAGTACTTGGCTGGTTATTCAGCCTGCTCGGTATTGCTTTTTTAATCTTACTGATTGCCGTTATTGTCCTGGTTTTGCGGCAAATGATAATCCTGTTGTTGGTAATCGTTGCGCCGCTGGCGTTTGTTGCCTGGCTGCTTCCAAATACTGAAAAATATTTTACGAAATGGCGTAGTCTTTTAATCCAGCTACTGATGATGTATCCCCTTATTGTGCTTCTATTCGCTACTGGTAAGATTGTACAAAGACTTATCGTAGGTTATGACTTTGATCTCGCCAGTGGCGAGGGAGTAGCCGAAGGTTCTGCTGAAGCGATCAAAGTGATTATGGGTTTCTTCGCGGCGGCCGTGCCACTAGTGGCCCTGCCAGCTACATTTGCAGCAGCAGGGGGCTTAATGGGTAAAATGTATGGCGCTTTGCAAACCCGTGGCCGCGATTGGGGTAAAGCTGGTTTTGGTAAAGCTCGTGAACGCCTTGAGCCGCGAATACGCGAAAAACAACTACAAATGTCACGGAGCAACAGTCGTGTCTTGCGTACTCTAGGCGGTGGCCGCTTACTACGCCGCGAGTATCAACGCCAACGCCGTGAAGGCGAATATGAACGCGCCAAAGCCGAATACCTAGCTAACCAAGTACTAGGCAATAAAAAGTTTGCTAAATCTGCTGCGGGTATCGGCGGCCAAGAAGGTGTAGGGCGCGTCACGGCCTATGCTGAAAACGTTATTGCTAAGTTGGATGCTGACGAGTTGCGGATGGCGATGGACCAATTGCGCCGTAGTGTTGAGTCACACCAAGGTGCAGCCAGTGGAGTGGACAGGCACGGCAATGTACTGAATGGCGGTGGCGCGTTAGATCAAGATGCGGCGCTCATTGCTCTGGCTCAAGGTGGTAAATTAACTACTGCCGATGGTAAGACAGTTGATGGTTCAACACGTCTCTATCGTGAAGCCGCGATGCAAAAATTAGCCAATCTTGGTCGCTCTGATCAAATTCGTACGGTTCAGGATTACTACGCTAATGATCCAACGTTGGCTGCTGACCAAAAACAAGAGGGTACAGCCGCAGTTCGGCGTGCCATCAACGATAACTTTAGTCCGCTCCTTGGCAAGGCACCAGATCTCGTAAAAGGGCCAGGTACTGCCTTTGGCGATGCCACCGGTGAAACTATGGCTTCGTTTAACAAGGGTACTATCGCAGCAATGGCCAGGCACATGGATAATATGCGGGCCACCGGCGATACAGCCGCCTTTAATAAGGCTGCCGCTGCCTTAGAGTCGTCGATTGAAAGTATTGCCAAGACGCCACAACTTGCTTCGAAATTCTCTGGTGATTCTGGTAAAGAATTGCTTCGTATGGCTGCTGGTGGGCCTGGGACGGGCATAGATGCCGCCACTGCCGCAACCATTGCCAGTGCTCTTAGCTCAGTCACTATTGATCCTACAAGTGGTAAGGTTAAATAACTGATACTTACCCGAATAATCCCTTATGGAAGGGGTCCTGTCACGCGGTCCGCCCCTAAAAAATTGTTTTCTGATTACAGAAAAAATTTTTGGGTGCTGCCCCGCCGCGTGCCACCCCAGGTTAAGAAGGAATTATTCGGGTAAGTATCAGTTATTTAACCTTCAATCCTTTGTTTCGTAAGGCTTTTGCTTCATAATAATGTCGTGGCCGTTTATAAAGTCCCTCAAGATGTCGAAGCCGAAGATAAACTGATTGGTCCGTTAAGTTTTCGTCAGTTTATATATTTAATGATCGCCGCCGGAGCAGCATTTGTTGGTTTTTTCTTATTTCAGGCTTCACCTTTTTTGATCGTTATTCCACTGCCTATAATTTTTTTGTTTGGCGCACTGGCCTTACCACTCCGTAAAGATCAACCGATGGAGACTTATTTACTTGCCGTTGTTCGATTTTTTTTGAAGCCAAAAAAACGTCTCTGGAATCCAGATGGTACGATCAATTATGTTGAAATTACAGTGCCAAAAGTCGTTGAGCGAAGGCTCACCAAAGATCTCAGCCAAGAAGCGGCTGAAGAACGCTTAGATTATTTGTCGCGCATCATGGATAGCCGAGGT
>JARIHL010000019.1 GCA_029288315.1 Candidatus Saccharimonadota bacterium | reverse complement strand
AGATGTGTATAAGAGACAGAGTCTTGCCTTCCCACAGACTCGACCTTCTCGGGAGGAAGGCAGCGAGCTGATTGCGAGCGGACTGTTTCTTTGGGAAGGCAAGACTCGTTATACAGGCCTTGATCATAAAAACATCCTAGCCCTAACTTCAGTTCACTTTGATTATTTCAGGTTTTTGGCTCTTCCAGATTGTAACCCGCATCTTCCAATGCTTTTATAACCGCTTTTTTCAATTCTTCTGGGTTAACCGAGGCAGTTTCAGGCAGCACTTGCCCGTTTAAAATAAAGGTTGGCGTGGAGTTTGCATTGAAAGTTTTAGCCATTGCCCGGTCGCGCTTGATTTTATCGCTAATATCAGAATTAGTAAGATCTTTTTTGAATTGGTCAAGATTTAATCCCACACTGCTGGCATATTGTTCAAAAAAGCCACTGCGCTCGTTGACACCTGCGCTTTGCCAGGCTTGTTGGTTTTCATAGAGTTGATCGTGCATTTCAAAAAACTTGCCTTGCTGGCCAGCGGCTTCAGCTGCGGTCGCAGCGGCCAGGGCATTTGGGTGTATGTTTGTAAGGGGCAAATTGCGGAAGATAAAGGTTAGCTTATCTTTATAGGTATCTTTAATTTCTTTGACAGCAGGGTACAATTTGCCGCAGGCTGGGCACTGAAAATCGCCATATTCGATAAGTATTACTTTTTGATCGGCCGAACCATATACTCGGTCTTTAATTGGGCCTTCATTGATAATTTTGGTCGCATCGCCTTTAAAATCATCCCCATCCCGATTATTAGTTAGTATCAGTACGCCAAAAATACCCAGCACCACAATAATAAAAATAATCCACTTCACTTTATTCATGATAATTATTATGCCACAAATGGTGATCCTGGCCCATCTTTCTGCCAAATCTGAACGCTCCATTTTTAACACTGGGGTGGCACGCCACGGGGCTGCCCCAAAAATGTTTTTTATGTAATTCATAAAAAAATTTTAGGGGCGGATGGCGTGACAGGACCCCTTCTATAAAATGGAGCGTTCAGATTTGGCAGAAAGATGGGCGATAAGCCGCATCTAAAAGTGCTAAGATAGTTCATAAGATGATTGAATTGTTCGTACAATTGCTGGCACTAGGGGTTGTGGTGATAGTTGCAGGCATTAAGAGTTTACGTTTTTCACCGAATGAGCTGACAGACTTCGAGCTGGATCGCCGGCTTAAGAAAAAAGATCCAGCTGCGCTTTTTGAAGATCAACTGCGTGCTGAGCGCCCACAATTACTGGCCTTGCAGCGGCTAGTCGTTTTATTGCTGAGCGTTTTGCTGATTATGCTTCTGACAAGTGTATATAATTTTTGGCTGACGTTACTATTTGCGCTTGGTTGGCTACTGTTGATTGAGTTGATTGAGATTCGGCCCCGGCTACATAATTATGCTGAAACTCTTTTTGAACGCTACTATGACTACGCATTTCGCGTGGCTGAAGTGTTGCGACCAATACTTAAAATCATGGCCGATCGTCAGTTATTACAGGAAAAACATGTTACAACTTTTTACTCAAAAGATGAGTTATTGGCGTCAGTTGAGCATAATCGGCGTTTGCTGAGTTCAGAAGAAAAACTTTTGATTCGGCAAGCGCTTGCTTATACCGATATAAAAATAAAAGATGTAATGACGCCACGGTCAGTAGTTATAACAGTTGATCATCATGATACTGTTGGACCGGTGTTGCTTGACCGGCTGCATAAATCTGGCCAATCACGTTTTCCAGTAATCGCAAAAGATCTTGATCACATTGTTGGTATGCTTTATATGCATAATCTTGTACCACTCAAACCAAAAATTAAAACAGTTGTTGATGCCATGGATGCCAAGGTTTTTTACGTGCATGAAGAAAAAACCTTAGATCATGCACTTCATGCCTTCTTGCGTACTAAGCACCATCTGTTTATAGTAGTGAATGAATTTGAGGAAACAACTGGTGTTATTACAATCGAAGATATTCTGGAGACACTTATCGGCCGCAAGATTGTGGACGAATTTGACCAATATGAGGACTTGCGCGCAGTAGCTCGGCTGGCGGCTCAGGCGCGGCAGGAGTCAAAAATTGGCGAGCATGTATAAAATTTAGCAAATATGAAACTTTACATTAGTCCTCACTAATGCAGCCGGAGCTTCCAAGGTGTCTCGGAGGATAATGTAAAGTTTCACTCAAAGCCACGAGGATCTATGCGACTATTAACCAAAGAAGTAACAAATTATATCGGCAGCTCAGTTACCCTTCGGGGCTGGCTGCATAAAAAACGACTGCTCGGCGGCCTGACATTTATTGTGCTGCGTGACCGCGCTGGTGTGGTGCAGATTTTAGTAAAAGAAAAAGACGAAGTAGAAAAACTCCGCGAGCATCAATTGGGCACGGTTCTAACCATAACAGGTAAAGTAATCGAAGATAAGCGTGCACCTGGTGGTGTTGAAATTCACGACGCTCAATTAACTGTTGAAGTGCCAGTTTTAGATCAACCACCGATTGAAATTGACAAACCGCTGAGTCACGAGTCTGATAACTTAGATACGTTATTTGATTATCGCGTAGTAGGGTTGCGTAACCTCCGTGAACAAGCGGTGTTCAAAGTCCAGTCTGAGATTGTGGAAGCTGTGCGTCACTATTTCCGCCAACATGAATTCACTGAGATCCGCACGCCAAAATTACTTGCTGCGGCCACCGAAGGTGGTGCTGAAGTCTTTAAAATAGATTATTTCGGCAAGCAAGAAGCAACGCTTGCTCAGAGTCCGCAGTTCTATAAACAAATGTTGGTTGGTGTTTTTGAACGTGTCTATGAGATTGCACCAGTTTATCGTGCTGAGCCCAGCGCCACCACTCGCCATATGACTGAATACATTTCAATTGATGGCGAAATGGGTTTTATTACCCTTGATGATCTGCAGATATTTTTGAGTGGCTTGCTGAATGCGGTGGTCAATCACGTATGGGAAGTGGCAGCCGGCGAGCTTGCATTTTGGGATACGTCAAAACCGCAAATTCCAGAAGTTATCCCGACGTTCTCAATGGATGATATTCATCAAAAGTACACTGAAGCCACTGGCACCAAAACAGTGGGCGAAAAAGACCTTCGACCCGATGAAGAACGCTGGATTTGCAACTATGCCAAAGAAAAATTGGATTCAGAAGCTGTGTTTGTGGGTAGTTGGCCGCGTCAAGGCGCAAAGTTTTATCATAAATTTAAAGACAACAATCAAGAAGTAGCTGAACGTGTTGATTTGCTGTTTCGTGGTGTAGAGCTTGCCACTGCTAGTATGCGCGAACACCGTTATCATAAAGTCGTTACTCAACTAAAAGGTATGACCGGCGGTGACCCGGAAGATCCAGGCCTGAAACCATTCCTCAATGCTATGCGCTATGGCATGCCCCCTCATGGCGGTTTTGGCATGGGCTTGGAGCGACTAACGCAAAAGATCTTGGGGCTTCATAACGTTAAAGAAACGTCACTTTTTCCGAGAGATATTAATCGTTTGGCACCATAAGTTGAGCGAGCGATCTTCTCTGAGAAATGAAGTAATCTTTTATTAAGGCGATTTATTATATACTAAATAATGCCACCGTTGAGGGGAGTGCTCTGTGAACATTGAAGAAATGTTCGATATTTTGGATCAAGATGGTCAAAATACTGGACAAATTGCAAACAAACACCAAGTGCATTCAGGGGGTATATGGCATACTGGCGTGCACCTCTGCATAACTGATGGGGCAGGACATATATATCAACAACGGCGTGGCAGTGCGCCAGATGTATGCATTCTGCCAGGTGTGTGGGACTTGTTCGCCGTTGCGGGACATGTGGCAGCAGGTGAAGATCCAGCTATAACATTGGTGCGTGAAACGAGTGAAGAACTCGGACGTCACTATACTCTCGGCGAACTCCACAGCAGAGGGCTTTATAAGGTAAGTATAACCCAAAGCAATTATTGGGTTGTAGATTCTGGCTTCCCAGGCGGCGGGTATTGGCATAGGGTTTTTGATCACAACTTTGTGGTTCGGCTACCACTCAATCTGGATACGTTGCAGCTTGAACCAAAAAAGGTAACTGCAGTTCGGTTGTATCCGATTCAGCAATTATACCTTGATCTTAAGCAGCCAGGCACAAAGGCTTACACACAGCACGCGCATCGGCCGCCAGAGGATAGCAAGCTCTATGAAACCGTCTTGAGTGCGGCCGAAGGTCTTACGCACTCCTGACAAAAGGCTCACGGATCCCCGTCTTTTTAGGGGATTCGTGAGCTTATAAAATTTTCTAAACTTACATTTGGTTATTTTGGCAAGAATAGTATATTTAGGCATAACTCTGTGAAATAGTTCATAGAACGTGTCTAGATACCTGCGTATAGTTGCTGGGTACTATGGCAATAAGTATTACCCCTCCCAGTGATCTAACAATCAATAATAACCAATTTATGAATCAAGAAGAGCGCAAACAGGCCGAAGATGATACGCAATTGCTGCGTGATGACCTAAATGCTCATGTAAAGCTGCGAATCTTACAATATCAAGTTGCAAAAAGTATTATTAAAAATGAGAAAGAGCAGATTCGTACTGGCGTGCTCATGCGTGCCTTAAATAACCAAACGACATTTGCAAATTATCAAGAAAATGATAGGCATTTTGCGGCTAGTGTGAATAAGGTGGCTGTTGCTTATCTGCTTCTGGAGGACCTTAATAGCCGTAACCGTTCTATGAACGATGTGCTGAAGTTGCCCCCTGCAGATCAACGAAGTGTTGGCGGTGGTGCTTATGATCAAGGCGACGATACCGCTCAGGCTACGCTTGGTGACATATTGTATGATATGTTGAACCGATCAGGTAACACTGCTGTGCGCGTTATTGTGAACGCTATGGGTGGTGCAAGTACGGTGAATGATCGTTTGAGTAATTTTCCAGAGATACCCAATACACGATTAATTGTGTTGCCTGATCCGCAACGTTTTTATATGGGTGATACGACCGCTCGAGAGGCTTTATTTATTATGGAACAAATGTATCAAGCATCTGGTACGCATGCTACATTTATGAAAGAAGCCATGGCAACTAATATCTATACTGACTTTGGTGTACGCAGTCAACGTGGCGACATTGAGCATATTACACTCATAAACAAAACCGGTAGTTTAAATGACCCTGATGGCAATAATCGTCACGATGTGGGCATTATTAAGAACACTAAAACAGGCCAGCAATTTAGCTATGCCATTATGACCACATCGCCCAACAGCAGTCAAACTGCGACAGTGCGAGCCGAGGTATCTATTCAAGAAATGGGCCGGAATCTTCTGCGCTATGCAGGTGACAAAGGCGAGAACAAGCGTCAAGCATTTCAAACCAAAGAACTGAGTAATAAGAAAAAAGCGCTGAAGGTTGAGGAGCGAGTACTGTATTAATTCTCATGCTTCGCTACATATTGAACTTGTGCTTCGCGGGCAAGTTCAATACATTCTTTGGGGCTGTAACCTAAATCGTTACACCACCTGATAGTGGAAAAGATTAAATTACCGAGTTCCTTTTTCAACTCGGTCTCATTAATACGTTGTTGTTCTTTTTGGTTGCGTGCCTGGCGACAAATATCACCATAAATAACGCCAATGGCCAATGTGATATGATCCAGTGACATTACTTCGTTGCCCCAGATTTTACGTGCGTCGTTTGCTAATTGTTCGATTACCATAACTCCTCCTGTCTCTAAAAGCATAACAAAGCCAGAGCAGGGTGATATACTATTTCGGGATTAAAACGTTTTGGAGGCACATGGACGTATTGGTGCTGTTAACTTTTTTTGTGGGCTTAGCAGCCAGCATACTGAGTGGCATAAGTGGTGGTGGAGCGGGCTTTATTATAATGCCCTACTATATTTTTATTGGACTAAGCCCCGCGCAAGCGCTTGCAACTGCCAAGATGGGCGGTATCGGCACATCAATTGGTGCCATTACTGCTTTTAAAGGAGAAGGCCTTGTTCGTAAAAAATTAATTCTACCTTTTATGGTAATCGCTGTTATTTGTGCCGTTATTGCTGCATGGTTCGTTCCTAAGATTGATCCAGTAGTGTTCCAAAAAGTGATCGGTTGTATTTTAATCGTTTTGATTCCAACACTTTTTATTAACAAAGCTGCGTTGCAGCCAGGTGAGCGATCACGACACTTCATTGTGCTGGGATATACGTCCTATGTGTTCTTCGCTTTCATGTCGGCTTTAGTAGGTACGGGTATGGGCTCATTGCTTGTCCTTGTGCTTATGTTTTTATTCGGCTTAACAGCACTCGAAGCAAATGCCACTAAACGTGTAGCACAGTCTGTGCAGTCACTAATTCTCTTTATCCTATTGTTAATACAAGGGCTTGTCGTATTAGCCCATGGTATTGCTGGCATAGCCGGCGCAATCATCGGCAGTCATATTGGTACGAAAATCGCCATCAAGAAAGGTAATAAATTTGTCAAAATGATACTCGCAATTACGATGTTGGTGTCAGGAATAATTTTAATCTTGGTGCCATAGAGTGGTGAATTATCATTATGGTACACTTCAACGTGATGATTGAGAATCCAAAGGAGTTATTTATTACCCGAAAGCGTAAGAAGTGGAAGTTTGCCCACTTTGATCAATGGGAGCATTGTTTTCAATCTGACCAAGTTTCGCCAGAAACATGGGTAGATTATTTTGGTAATAATCGTCCACTAGTGGTTGAAATAGGTGCTGGCACGGCAGATTTAAGTGTTGGCTTAGCCCATAAATATCCCGATCAACAACATATTGCCATTGATATCAAATCAGACCGGCTCTATACCGGTGCAAAATATACACTTGAACGCCAGTTAACCAACATTGCTTTTATACGGGCACATATGAATGAGATTGGGAATATCTTTGCGCCAAATACTATAAAGGAATTATGGATTACCTTTCCTGACCCTTTCCCGCGTAAAAAACAAGCCAAACGTCGGCTGACGCACCAAAATTTTCTGGAGAAATATAGACCATTACTTACCGAAGCGGGGATTATAAAGTTCAAAACTGATAATCACGATTTATTTCTATGGAGTCTAGAGCAAATTACGCAAGCGGGTGGGCACATTCGTGAACTATGTTTTGATTTGCATGACAGTGGTTTGCCTGATGACTACAAAATTACTACTGCTTATGAACGGCGGTTTCAAGCTGAAGGTTCGCCAATTTATTTTGTAAGTTTTTGTAGGGCAGAGTAATATTGATCCTCATCCTACTCACTTCCCTTCTCAAACCGTGTTACCTGACCAAAAGGTCAGGTAACACCACCGGAAAGGCTGCGTTTGGGAAGGGGATGTGAGTAGGATTAGTGCCTCCATTATTTTACTTGCTGAAGCTTTGCCTCGTTTCTCAGAGAAGCAACAGGAGTTGAGGACAAGCTACTCTACTTGCATTACCATAAGCTTTACCTATACTAATAACAAAGAGGAATAGGTCATGCAGACTGACGATAGTAAAAACGAACGCACAAAAGAAAAACAACTAGAGCCCGACAAGAGCCAATTTGATCCGCCGGAAAATATTAATGTCGAATTAAATCGTATCGAGGCTGAAACTGAAGAAACACATCTTGAAAATCACAACGAATCCGACGAGCATCATCCTCAATTTATAACACCTCAGTCAGCATCGCCGCGCGTTAGCTTCGGCGATAAAGTGAAAAGAGCGTTAAAAAGTAAAAAATTTTGGGCAATTTTCATATCGCTGGTGCTGGCGACAGGGATAGCACTATGGTTTATTGACCCTGTGCGGTGGTGGGCACTGACTATGATGGGGCAACGTACTACGCTTCATATTCATGCAATTGCTCCTGGCGAAGCAAATCAAGCTGATGCCGAACTCAAGAATGTCCAAGTAGTAGTTAATAATCGACAGTTTCTCACTGATCAAAATGGCAAGGTAACAATCACCGACCAACCCTACGGCAAGGCCGAAATTAAAGCCACCAAACAGGGTTATGCTGATGCAACTGCCACAACGACGCTCGATTTTAATCCTTTCTTTACGCTGCTTGGTAGTCAAGAGGCGGATGAGGCGGCTCAACAAGTACACCTTGAGCTCAAGGCAATAGGTGTAGCAGCATCTTTTAAGATTATCGATTTTCTCAGTAGCCAGCCAATTACTACCGGCCAGTTTAATGTCGGCGACTTGACGGTCAAACCAGATGAGCAGGGTATAGTTTCATTCAAGGCGCCTGCCCAAGATAGTAATAAGGTGCAGGTAGTCAGTAGTATGGCAGACAAGTATATTAATAAAACGTTTGAGGTTACAATTGGCAATAAGGAAGATGAAGTGCCAAATATCGTCTTTGTGCCAGCTGGCAAGCATTACTTTATGAGTAAACGTGATGGTGCTCTCGGCATCTATAGTAGTAATCTCGATGGCACTGATATACAGCAACTCATTCCGGGTACTGGCAAAGAGAGTAGCACTACAGCATTTACGGTCAGCCCAAGTGGAAAATATGGCGTACTTGCTTCGACACGCGATGGTGTGCGCAATGATAAAAATATACTGCTTCATCGCATCTATGTGATTGATCTTGAGAAAAAACAGATGACTCGAGTAGATGAAGCACCTTCTTTTGAGTTTGCTGATTGGTCGGGGGATACATTAGTATATAACACTTTAAACACCGAAGGTTCACCGAGCGCCAAATTGCGGACAATAGAAGTTTCTTCTAAAAAGTTGACTGATATTGCCTCGTCTTATGGCTTTGGCCGCAAGATAATCAGTCTTGATCAAGTTGTCTTTACCCAGTTTGATCAAAACGATTCAGGAGAAGTCAAAGCTCAAGTTCGGCGTGCAGACTTAAAAACGAGTGCCGTAAAAGATCTCCATCAAAATGTATCTGCCTATAATATTGTACAAAACGACTTTGACAGAGTTGCGTTCCAAACGCTTACTGATCAAAAATGGCACGAATTTAACTTTAATACCAGCCAACTAAAAGATGTTGCCCAGCCTACCGAGCAAAATACCCAAACTTTCTTAAGCACCGCAAATAATGACAATACTAAACGGCTGCTCATTGATCGGATTGATGGTAAATTTACGCTTATCACTAAAACCACTGCTGACGCTGCCGAAAAACAGCTTTATGGCACGGGTGGCCTCGGTGGTCCAGTTCGATGGATTGGCGATGTTATTGTCTTTCGGGTAATAACTGACCGCGAGACTGCTGATTATGCTATTTCCACCAAGGGAGGAGAACCCAAGAAGATTGCTGATGTCACAGCCACAGCCAGCACTCAAGGCACCGCGAATGATCCAAATCTATTTAGATATTACTAAGGAGTATGCATGAATGAAGAGACACTACTCAGTGACGAACAGCTTGAAACAGCACTTAAAAGTCTGCACGTTGCCTGGTCGGCCATTCCGGGCCAAGGGCTGGTGCGTGTATTCACTACAAATGGTTTCAACCAGGGTGTCGCGCTGATAACGCAACTTGCCGAGATTGCTGAAGCCCACAACCATCATCCTGAGCTTCATTTAACGTACGATGAATTAGAGGTCACCCTCACAACCCATAGCGCCGGAGGTGTAACGCAAAAGGATATTGAACTGGCCCAGGCAATTGATACGTTGTAGCCAGATATTTTTGCGTGGCCGAAGCTGCTTTGTTATGCTACGTACAAGATGCAACTGACTGATACACAGATTACAATATTCCAAGAAACCATCTGGTACCATTATAAAATTGCAGCTAGGTCTATGCCCTGGCGAGATAATCCAGAACCTTATTGGGTGTTGGTATCTGAATTGATGCTGCAGCAAACACAGGTCAATCGGGTATTGCCTAAGTTCCAAGCCTTTACTCAACATTTCCCAACTATCGAGGTTCTAGCTGCCGCACCACTGAGTGAAGTGCTTCGGGCATGGAGTGGGCTTGGATATAATCGCCGGGCTAAGTATTTACATCAGACGGCGCAAGTGATTGTAGATCAATACAATGGTCGGCTGCCAAGCAATGGTGAGCAACTTATCACTTTACCGGGCATTGGCAAAAATACGGCCGGTGCTTTGCTGGCTTATGCCTATAATCAGCCCGTTATTTTTATTGAAACCAATATTCGTACAGTGTATTTCCACCACTTCCTTAATGATAAGACTAATATTGATGATAGGGATTTGCTGAAGCTTATTGAACAAACTTTTGACCACGAGCATCCGCGCGAATGGTACTGGGCTGTAATGGATTATGGCACTTTTTTAAAACAGACCCTCGGCAACAATATTGACCGTTCGCGACATTACACAAAACAAAGTAAGTTTGAAGGATCGCAGCGGCAATTGCGTGGCAAAATACTTCGGCTGTTGCTTGAGAGACCCTATAACAGCCATGAACTTATGCGCGTATTGGCAGACACACGCTCTAAACTTGTATTGAATGAACTACAGAAGGAATGCTTTGTCGTGGAAACAAGGGGCGTGCTAAAATTGACAGATCAATCCGAACTGCCATAATAACTACTGCATGGTAAATCGAATAATTAAAAGACTTTTCTTATTACTATTGGCGCTTCTCTTCACTACAATACCACTTGCTACCGTTTATGCGCAGGGCAGTACAATAGTATCGCCAGAGCAGCTTGAAGCAATTCGCAGTCGTTGTAGTAGTGCGCAAATTAGTATTCAGCAATTACAAAAACGTGACGCTGTCGCACGTATCAATCGTGGACGAGCCTATGATCAGTTTATGAACCAGATCGCGGCATTTAATAGCCGGCTTGCGTACAATACTATCAGTATACCTGAACTTATTACCATCTCAAGAGAGCTAAAAGCGCATGTTGATCAATTCCGCACTATCTCAGATCAAATGTATCTTGAGCACCTCGGTAATGCTATAAAACTTGATTGCAAAAATAAACCCACCGAATTTTATGAGCTTATTGTAAGGGCACGTGAAGATCGTGACAGAGTAGTCGGTGAGGTGGATAAAATTGACCAACTTATCGCACTCTATCGTGACCAACTTATGGTTTATCGCGGTACATTGTCCACTACTGATAAAGGTGTTACACAATGAGTATAAAAAAATCGTTCAACATGGTTCGGTTAAAACTTCGCCGTCTTTCAGAACGTAGTAGCTTGTCATTTGCGCTTGGGCTGGTCATTGGTATTGCACTGATATTGACTATGATTAGCGTTTCACTGTATTCATTCAGTGGGGTTTCGAAACTTGACTTAAGCCGTCCTGGTTTTGAGCGTGAACGCGAAGAAGTGCGTCAAAGCGAATCGCAAAAAGCCTACGACACAACAAGCCCAATTACGCCTGGTGCCCTTGATGAATTCTTAAAAGAGTATGA
>JARIHL010000015.1 GCA_029288315.1 Candidatus Saccharimonadota bacterium | reverse complement strand
GTCTCGCGGCCACCCAAATATGGACGTAAAATGTCTGGTACCGCCACCGATCCATCGGCCTGTTGGAAATTTTCAATAATCGCGATGAGCGGTCGTTGCGAAAATGCGGTCGCGTCATTGGTGTGTACTAATTCTAGCGTACCATTCGTTCCACGTACACGAGTTTGTAAACGACGTGCTTGATAGTCGGTTATATAGTCAGCAGTATGCGTTTCCCGATATCTGTTTTGGCCAGGTAGCCAGGAGTCAATATCTATGCCTGCAGCATTTGGCCCGCCAATGTCAGCAGTGCATTTTTGCAATACTCGATAAGGAATAGTGAGTTGTTGCATAAGATATTCCTGAATCGCGACCATAAATTTGTGCTCTTCTAAACCTTGCTCTGCAGTAGTAAAGCTTTGCATTTCTAATTTATCGAATTGATGAAGCCGAAAAATCCCTTCCATATCTTTACCATACGTACCCGCCTCGCGACGGAAGGAGGTTTGATAGCCAACGTAACGAACTGGTAACTCCGTCTCATCTAAAATCTCATGAGCGTACATAGGGCATAGGCTATGTTCGGCACTTGCATTTAGCCACAATTCATCATCTGCTAATTTGTAGGTTTCTGCTTCGCCATCGAGGCGTGCCGTAGCGTCATATATGTCAGTGCGAATCAGCGCTGGTGGCATGACCGGCACAAAGGGCTTACTGCTGACTTGAAGCTGGTTTTGCTCAATAATCTTTCGCAATAGCTCCTCATTAGTCAGCACGTCTAAGCCAAAATCGACCAAGGCACGCTGCAAACGAACTAAATCCCCTTTAAGATAGGCGAATCGAGAACCGGCAACTTTTGCAGCGCGCTCCTTGTCGATCCAACCTCTCGCTTCACCAATTTGCCAATGATTTTTTGGCTCAAAGTCAAATGTAGGTGGCTCCCCCACTGTTTTGATTATTACATTTTCGTCTTCGCTTTGCCCAACAGGCACATGGGGCAAGGGCATATTAGGGACTGTTTTTAACAATAGTAAAAACTCTTCTTCTACAGCTCGTAATCGATCTTCAAGTTCTGCCAATTCAGTTTTGAAGGCTTTACCTTGTTCAATTTGCTCCGGAGTAGGCTTAGCCTGTTTTAACCTTGAAGCTAGTTCATTGCGCTCACGACGAATTTCTTCTATTTTGGTTAGGAGTTCACGCCGTCTATCGTCGAGCTTTAGTAAATGCTCGATATCAACTTTGTAGCCCTTCTGACTGCTTGCCAAACGCACCGCTTCTGCGTGATCACGAATAAAACGTATATCTAACATGCTGGCATTATACCACCCGTCTCACCTCTTATAGCAAGTGAGCACACACTACCACGGTACAAAATGGCCACAACACTACCGAGGCGATATAGGGCTAGGTAAGCGCCCTGGCCGTCAACACAATCAAGAAGATACCGAGTGTGTTAAGTATGAAACAAATACCCAATACATAGGCTTGTTTAATACGCGAAACACCAAGCAGGGCCACACCAATTTCATCTGGTATGGGCGTGGAAAGTGCTATCGCTCCAGCCATAACAAGAATCCAGGAAGTATATTTATATCTCAGACGGACTATCATTTCATGCACGTGCAACTTACGGAGCAGGGGTTTTAATTCGCGCACAACCCGTTCTTCAAAAACAAGCATGAGTAACCAGTCGCCAATCATAGCACCTGCCCCGCCAATAATTGCCAGGGCAACTGGGTCGAGCTCGTTTGCTAAATCAATCAACAATAGGATAGCTGGCGCAGTTGTAAAAAATGATACAGATAGTACACCGACTAAAAATGCTCCGAAATAACCAAGGTGTTTTACTAAAGACAATAAGCCGGCTACGACAGTGGTATCTAAAAGTGCAATGAATAAAATTGCCATAATGATAGCAATCGAGGTGTGCTTATATTCGTACCTCAACCATGCTTGGTTGAGAGAATGTAGGGTAGATTTTAGCGTCATTGCTCCATTTGTTTGCCTTAAAAGAGTTCTTCTAGCAAATAACCATTTACTCGCACGATCACACTATTTACGTCTGGAAACTGCAATGCTGGCCGTTCCAGCATGGTACGCACCCGAGCCTTATCGCAGTTATCAGCGGTTACGAGCTCACCAGTCAAAACCACGTGCGCTATACCACTTTCGATACGAACATCTTCTAATTGCAAATTCGAACGCGCTAAAGCATTATACAATCCACCATCAACCGCTTGGTCTTTTATACTTAATTGACGCTCATAGGTAGCCTTAATATCGTTATTGAGGCCATCAATCAGTTCGCGTTTTTCCACTAAACCATCGCCGCACCCTATAACAGCTGTCGAGTTGGCTACATTACCTAAAGACACATAATAGAGTCTCACTTCACTTTTTGTCGCGCTCTCTGTTGGAGTAGCTTGAGTGGCAGGAGAGCTATTATTCTTTATATCGCTGCCACGATCGGAAAGTAAGACAGCCAATAATCCCATTAATAGTACTGCTGCAACCCCAATGATGGTCATAGTCGACCTTTTCATAACCCGCCCCATTTTATGTACGTAGTATAGCAAAGAACAGCGCAGAGCACGATGTTCTACGCTGTCTTGCCTGTATGTTGTTATGTTGGTTTTATGTTGTAATCACATTTACATGACCATCGGGCACAAAGGCGCATTCACCACCATCAAAGGTAATGATGAGCTGATTGGTCAGCACCATACCACCAATGATTTGCGCTGCTTCCTCTGGTTTCATGTCGGGCTGCGCCGTATTGATATCCTGGGCAATCACGAAGTATGTCCACATGCCTTTATCGAGCGTCCTAAAGAAGTGCCTGCCAGTGTAAATACCGTCATTGGCCTTTTTATCGGCATTCAGCGGCATACCGTTGTCTTGCAAAATTAACTTGCGCCACTCGCCATTCGGGCCAATTAAGAAGCACTGTACAAACAGCTGATCACCCCTGAATAGTTCGTCATTGGCATCAAAGAAACGGGCTTCAATCACAAATTGTTCGCGTTTGTAAACGAGTACGGTGTCGGGTGCATTGATTTCATATTTCGAGAGCAAGTGCACATTGGCATTCGTCTCACTCACCACGTGCGTATAACTAGACACATTGGTGTGGCGTGTGTACTTCCACTCAGCACCAACTTTAAAGGGTTTGCCGAACTCAATCGGCTCGATGTACTTGTAGGTAAAGTCGAGCTCTTCTTTGTGTGTTAGCTCGCCTGCACCGGCCGGGGCGGTGTTATCGGCGCCTTTTCGGAATGGATCACGTACATCACTCGCGGCAGCAGCTGTGGCAACGGCGGCTGCGGCAGCCACTAAGCCAGCAGCAACATAACTTGTGCCACCACCTCCGGCTTCGACGCCACAGCAATCATCATCACTGCCGGATCCACCGGCGCCACCACTGACCGTGACTTCACCTGAACCGTCAACAGCCTCAGCAATCGCCGCACCAATGAGCAAGAGGACAGCCAAAATGCAGAGCAATACCTTCCACCAAGGATCTTGATAAGGCAAATCATCATATTGGCCCGGATATGCCGGTGTTGGCGTAACTGTCGCCTTAATATCCTTCAGCAAATAGCCAGGCATACAGAACTCAAAGTTTGGGTCATGACCCTGAAAACCTTTAACCAGAGAGTCGAGTACATTTTTATTTTTGGCATCATCTTGATTATCACGGCCACGTGATGATCCAGTTGCTGGTTGTTCATCTTTGTGGTCACAGTCACACTTATCTGGTCGTGGCCGACGGCAACAGCCTCGGTCACGAGGACGCACAACATCATTAATAGCTAAGGTCATAACACCTTCAGGTGTAGTGGCACTAAAGGTGCCATCTGCGGGGTTGTAACCAAGCTTTGTAACAAAGATCTTCTTTATGACTCGCTGATCACCGCCAGGAGTTTCAACAATGAAACTGATTAAATGCGCACCTGGTGTAGCAGCCGTAAAATCAGCTTCCCAGGTAAACAAATGCGAGACGCTACTTTCAGCATTGGCTAAAAAATGCGTGGCAGGCGTTACCACAATGCCTGGGTCAGAAACACTTTCTACATACACCTGTACATTGGCGGCTGCTGCACCATTATTCCTCACGTGCGTGTTAATAGTTTGCTTGCCAATTGATGCTTCGAAAATACCATCAGGCAGCATTAAGCCCGTAATTGGCTCGGTCGCAAAAGGACGATTGGGGATTACAAAAGCCATTATTGTTGCTCCTTTCCGCGAGGTGTGGCGTCACCGTTGATTACCAAGATGCTTAAACCTCCGATTTCTTTACCGTCCACTTCCTGAATCACATGCACCAACGCTGCTTCACCACTGAGCCGGCCCACCAAGCTCAAGCCTGCACAAGTTTTACCAGCGACCTTAAAGTCTTCTATCACCTCTTTGGCGTGGCGCATTTCTTCTTGGTTAGGGCATGGCCGCGCTACAAATCCAAGCTCAACCACTTCACCCTTGCCCTGTAGCGGTAAGAATTCGGGATCATAGTGCTTAGCCAATGGTCGCAGCTCTTCTAATCGTCCAGGACGAGTATAAATACGGAATGCCTGATCTTTACGGGAAGGATTGCACACCGAAAACGCAGCCGAGAACATCATATTCATTGATTTAAAAGCCATAACAACAGTAAGATTGCGCTGAGCCACATGGCGGTCAGTCGGCACATTAAAGGCTGGCGAAGCTGGAAGTGGATCGGCTGTAGAATGAAACGCTTCAGCCAAAACACATTCATGCCCATCATTTACAAAAACGGGGATCCAAGGAGTTAAACACAAGACGTCACGCGTTTCTCCCGCTGCTAATGTCACATTTGAACTACCAATAAAATTTGCAGTGTTGCGATCAAACCCCACCGACGGATTTGCCCAATAAAAGCGCACTTGCGCATTATTAACGGCAGTTGAACCAGTGTTACGAACGCGTGCCCACATATAGCAATTTTGGCCTACAATCGGCATACCTGGCGAGCCTTCAGGGTCATTACCAGGCACAGTCCAAATATTTGGACTCAAGTACCATGGCGAACCATCTTGTATTTCAAGTTGTACGCTCATACATCCCACCCCTTCTTACCTCATACGTAATGAAGTTTAGTTTACTCTTTTTACTTTACTCACTAATCAAAGTTTGAGTGTGAAAATTTTAATAGACAAAAGGTAATATATGATATAGTTAAGCATTTTTCTTGCAAAGCCCACACCTTTGCCCTCACTGAGGGACAGCTCTGTTGGCAGACGCTCGTTGTCACTTTCACCACCATAATTATCTAATTGTAATGTAATAAAACTATTGCACGCTGATAACATAATACTAATGTGACAAATTCTTATCTTCCAGTTCGTGAATTCGTTTATGATCTAGGCCAAAATGATGGGCGATCTCATGCCATAAGGTGTGCTTAACATTTTTTTTGAAATCTTCGCTGTCGCGGCTCGCCGCTAATAAAGGCATTTTAAACATGGTAATTTTATCAGGTAGCACTAAATTATATCCTGAACCACGATTCGTCTGAGGTACACCTTGGTAGAGCCCAAATAACGTTTCAGTGCATCGCAGTTTTAACGCGTGCCGCTGCTGCGCATTGGGCTCGTTTTCATAAGTAATAACCACATTATCGAGACTGTTCGTATATTTTTTAGGCAAGTCATCAAGGGCTTCGCCAATAATTTGTTCAAATTGAGTGTCAGTAATTTCCATATGGTTTCAATTGAGCGTGCGAGTAAGCAAATATAGTATAGCAAATAATATTCTATGCAGTTGCCCTTCAACGCTGCTAGTTTAGTGCATTAATCAAGCTTGCTTTTTCAGGTTGTTAGACCTATATTGTTAAAGTTCTTTCAAACTGACCTAGCAGATAAAGATAGTCATTGAAAAAGCCAGCAGTAAAGGCCTGACAACAGAGAGCCGAGTGAGAAAGACCTTAAAGTAAAGACAGGATTTTAAGATATGGCACTAGAAACACTGACTGCCGCTCAGGCAGAAGCTGCTCGTTTGATGGAAATTAATTATAATGAGATTAAAGAGGCTCAACGGCCAACCCTCTATAGACTGGGCATGATTGCACTTGATGGGGTTGGTGAATTCCCTGCCTATCGGTCGCATAGTGGCCCAAGAGGTATTGGTAAAGGTGGTATACGCCTCGCCAACTATCCTACGCTAGAGGCTGCTGAGGCAACTGTTGAAGAGCTGAGCGTTGAGATGCTCTTTAAACCGTATCTCCGTGGCTATAAAGAATACAAAGGCGCCAAGGGTTTGATTGTAGCTGACGCCGCCAGCTTAGATCATAGGCAAAAACTGGAAGTTGCCAGGCAATATGAAAATCTTATGGAAAACGCTGGATTGGTAGACTATAGAGTTGATGTGCCAGCTGGCGACGTGGGTACTAACGGGCTAGCGACCGAGTACGCTCTCGAGCGTCAACGACGTCACCCAGATGACGCCTACTGGCAAGCTGTTATCACTGGTAAGGCACCCGAATTTGGAGGGCTTGAACCTCGCTCAGCCGCTACCGGCCGGGAAGCTTATATTGCCCAATTAACGCTCATGGATGCACAGGGTGAAACCATGGCAACAGATGCTATGCAAGGCTTTGGTAATGGCGGCGCATGGTTTGCTTACTTTGCTAGTAATGATCCGAGTAGGCGTATATTCTTGCCTGCCATTGGTGAACGTGAAGGCGTACTTTCAACTAACCATCCAGAAGGTCTTATAATCACTCGTGCAATGGTTGCACTAATTGGCGATAATCTAGCCTTTAGAGGGCCGAAGCTCTTAGAGTTAGCTAAGATGATTGAACGTAACCAACCGGACATTGAATTGCATTTTGACAATGATCCAACCAGTATCATTCGTTATCCAGCTGATTATTTTGCCCCTGCAGCGCTTGGCGATGTTTTACGCGATGATAATGTTGACACCCTTGGTGCCCGGAAAGGCGTTGCTCCTATCGCCAACGGGTTCGCCAAAGGTAAAGCCCTGAAGCGCATGGTAGAGCGTAATCTGCTTGTACCAGCAGATTACTGGTTTAATGGTGGTGGAGTTGACGTCTCAATTAAAGAGCATCGTACTAATATTGCCATGGTCGAAGGTACTATCACAGAACCACCTTCCAACGAACAAGTAGAGCAAGAGGCAGACGAATCAACAAGAACTTCAGGACGGCGTATTTTACGCATGGCGGAAGTATTAGAGACTAACGATTTAGGAGTTGCTACCGCTGCGGTGAGCATGGGCGAATTTGCCGTTCATAATGGTATTACTATTGACCGCGAATTTCGCGAGTTAGTTGCGGCATAGTTTAGATACTCTCTTCATCGGCAGACTCGTCGTCACCGAGTGGCGAAGTGATTCCGCGCGCTTCAATTCGGTCTTCTTGAATGGCAATCTCAGCCTTTGGATTGCAGGTAAGAATGAGGGGTGTCTCCGACTGCAATTCGTATTCATCGCCATTGTCAAAGATAACTGGTATTATTTGCGGCGTTGTATTACGGATAGTAATTTCCATTAAATATCCTCCTTTATAGGCTGTCGCGTTTTTAGTAATGCCTGCGAAAGCATCTTGCCTCTTTAGTATGACAGCTTTGGTTATAATAATGCTATGGCAAGACGGCGTCAGAAACAACCAAGAAATGAAGCTCTTATACTCGCACTGTTAGTGCTGTTAGTGGCTACCGGTATCATTAGTAAAACCTTTTTTGATGAATGGTCTCGTCTTGGTTTCATAACACTGATTGTTATCACTCCAGTAGTCTTAGCAATTGTTATAGTAATTGCGCATCAGCGCAAACAGCAATCATTGAAACGGCTTCGAGCATTTCAACTTGTTTCAGATATAGATTACATGAGCGGTGTAGAATTTGAAGGCTATATTAACGCCCTGCTTCAGATGAAAGGTTATAAAACTAAAAGCACTCCACATAGTGGTGACCTTGGTATTGATCTCGTTGCTACTAAACAAGGTGAACATATAGCCGTACAGATTAAGCGTTATTCTCATGCCGTTGATCGCCGCGCTGTTAGCGATGCTGTAGCTGGCATGAAACATTATCACTGCACCAAGGCTATGGTTATCACTAACAATTACTTCAGGCCGGGAGCTCACCAACTTGCGGCTAGTAACCGCTGCGTCTTAATTGATCGCGATATATTAGCTGACTGGATTGCTGAATTTCAAACTTATTAAAATTGTCAGGAGATTGATCATTATACATCTTATTTAGAGATTTTAATTAGGATATAAAGGGACTATTTTTTATGTAGAATCGCCATAACTTATCCGTCGCTTTACTGATTCCAATACGCGGCGCTGTCATAATACAACTCAGGGGAACCTTTTCACTTTTTTCTAATCGTAAAGGCCCCGCAAGAAAGTTATGATTATTAAATTCTTTTGGAATACCAAAAGCTTGAACCAACTTAGCTGGCCCATTGCATAACTTTTTTATATCATCAATGCCACGATGCCACCGCATCAGCTCGATCCCTTCTAGGGGCTCGACAGCACGAATCAAAAGTGCCTGGCCATTACCCAGTACAATATTTATACAATAATGTATGCCGTAAATAAAATAGATATAAATTGTTCCTGGTGGCCCAAAGAGCGCCTTAGTGCGCGTTGTTACTGGCCGAAAGCTATGACTTGCCGGGTCATCAGCTCGATATGCTTCAACTTCCACAATCCGCCCGCTTACTCGCCCCTCTGGCGAATCGTACACCAGTTGTGTACCTAGTATCAATGGGGCAGCTTCAAGAGCAGGCCTGGTAAGCAGTTCTTCCATATTTTGCATAGTAGTATAAATAAACAGTATGTACTATGGCTAGTAACAGACAGGTGATAAAAGTGAGATTATTAAACTTTTAGGAACTATCCTAAATCGAGCTCTGCATAAATTTCTTTTGTCACTTCATCAATTTCGCGTCGTAACTGCGGAAAGGGCACGCCTTCGCGGGCAGTAACGCCTTCGAGGATCCAAAAGAGACGCTCACTGTAGCCGAAGCCGCACGCTGGAGGCATAGCATATTCAAGAGCTTCGACGTAGTCAATATCGAGCATTTGAGCCTCATTATCGCCAGCATCACGCAGGGCTTGCTGTACCTTGAAACGATTAAGCTGATCAATGGGATCGTTGAGCTCAGAATAAGCTTTGCAAGCCTCGGTACCTCCGAGGAGAAGATTAAATTGCTCAGTGAGCTCCGGCCGGCCAGGCTGTGTTTTGGCCAGAGGCTGCAAAAAAGTAGGGATATCTATCAGGAAAGCCGGGCCCGCTAATGTAGCACGGATTTTCTTCCAAAGTTTATCAATGCCGCGAGCACGATTATCATGCCTTTCGACTTCTACACCATATTTTTGAAGTTGTGCTTGTACCTCTTCAAGCGTGGCGCTAAAGACATTTAAGCCGTAATGTTCGCGTATGATTTCTACAAAGCTAATACGTGGCCAATGATCTTTATCGTCACCAAGATCAATTTCTTGACCATTTGCTAGTTTGAACTGCCGCCGACCAAAGGTTTTGTCAGCAACGCTACGGACTAAGCGTTCAGTTAGTTCCATGCCCATTTCCCAATCAGCATAGGCCCAATACCATTCCATTGCCACATGCTCCGGCAGGTGTTCGTCAGAATAATTCTCATTGCGAAAGCGTGGACCAATATCAAAAACTTTTTCGTAACCACCAACCAGCAATCGCTTCAGTGGCAATTCATGGCTAATACGAAGATAGAAATCTTGATTAAGTGCATCCATATGCGTCACAAATGGTGTCGCGTCGGCACCACCAGTGGTGAGTTCAAGCACCGGAATATTTATCTCAACAAACCCTTCCCTCAGCAAAAAATCTCGAGTTGTCTGCCAAAAATGGCTGCGACGTAAGTATCGTTTATATACCGCTTCGTTAACATTCGTGTCGACATATCGCCGCCGTAGGCGCTCTTCCTTGTTAGTAAAGCCGTCATAGGGCGTAGGCATAGGGCGTAGGCTTTTAGCTACTATTCGCAAATTCACCACATCAACTGATATTTCATCTGTCTTAGTTTTAATAACGTTACCAGTTGCTTCAACGAAATCACCACTATCAAGTAAAGGAAGTTGTTCAAACCCAACTTGGCTATTAGTGGCGTTGAGTGGCTGAACAGTCTCTGCATTCAAGAATAACTGCAAACTGCCACTTGCATCTTTAATAACTACAAAAGCAATTTGACCAAACTTGCGGATGTTCGTGATGCGGCCAACCACACTTACTTTTTGACCTTCATGTTGGTCAAATTGATCAATTATCTCGCTCACTTTGTGAGTACGGACAACATGAGCTGGATAGGGGTTAACGCTCAATTTTTGTAATTCTTTTAATTTGCGTAGTCTCTCGCCACGCAACTCCTGTAATGTAGCCATATTGATTACATCTTACCACATCTGGCTTAAGCAGTTGTGCTATTCTAAGCAATATGAAAGACTATTCAACAATTTCTAACCCATTTATTCTATTTATTACAGGCGTAAGTACTGCCGGCAAGACAACGGTGTATGAGAAACTTAAACGCGATAAAAGTCTATCAAACGTTGATATTCGAGATATTGATGAAGACGGCATACCGCCGATTGGCTTAACGCCCTGGCGAGCATTCCGCATTGAACAGCTTTTTTATGAAGCAGCCAATAACTTTAAACAAGGCACCTCAACGATCGTGTGCGGCGTTTCATTTCCAAATGAAATTATTAGTTCAAAATTATATAACAAAAAATATAATATTCATTTCTTGCTTTTAGAAATACCTTATCCAGTGTTCAAATATCGTATTGACGAGCGGATCGAAGTCGCTCGGAAAAAAGGTGATAGCAATGAGATTTTCAAAAAAGAAAATTACCAAGGCTTGCTACGGCATACTAAAACACTGATCAAAAAAATGAATGATGCTATCGCTAATCAGCGTAATGGGCATATTCTACCTAGCACAAATAATGATATTACCATACTCATAAATAGCGTAAAAAAGCTCATAAGCGAGATCAGCACTTCATCAAAAACATTGCTCTAAACTTCTGCTCCACCTTAAGAGGACTTATTTAATCTCTTTAATTGTATAGTGGACTTCTCCGCCAGGAGTTTTGATGGCAATTTCATCACCAACTTTCTTACCAAGAAGAGCTTGGCCAATCGGTGATTCATCAGAAATCCTGCCTTCAAGAGGATCGGCTTCTACTGAGCCGACAATTGCATACTCAACTTTTTTACCTTTATCGTTTTCTAATAAGACAATGTTACCTACTTCAACCAGTGTCGTATTTTTGACTTTAATAAGTGTCGCGTTCAGTAAAATCTCTTCGATTTCTGCAATCCGGGTTTCAACTTGCGCCTGTTCATCACGAGCTGCATCCCACTCAGCATTTTCAGACAGATCACCAAAATCACGAGCATCAGCAATTTTCTGAGCAATCTCACCACGTCGCGACTTGAGATCTTCAAGCTCCTTCTCTAAATCCTGTTTCCCAGCTCTTGTAAGCTGATATGCCTTTTTCATATAATAGTTCTCTCTTTCAGTTTAGATTCTTAAGTAAGTTTGAACAAGCAGCAGCAAATACACATATAGCCAAAAAAGAAGTGTGTTGAAAATTTTTGGCAACTAACAAAGAATGTTGCGCTTGTCTAACTAGTATACCAATCGCTATACTAGTTTTTCAAGTAGCTTACGATGATCATAAAGTTCGGCCTCGTCACGCATTCGAGGTTTGTATTCGTACTGTCCACTCTGAACTGTTTTATCACTTATAACCACACGATGCGGAATACCCAGCAATTCGGCATCGGCAAATTTTTCACCTGCCCGCGCATCACGATCGTCATAGAGTACTTCTACGCCTTTCGCCTTTAGCTCTTCGTATAATCTATCTGCTTGTGTCATAACTGCTTGGTTTTCACCCAGCCGAACGAGATAAACCTGGTAAGGTGCGATCGTTTCGGGCCATTTGATACCCTTCTCATCATGATGAGCCTCTACAATAGCCGCCAGCGTGCGGCCAATACCAATTCCATAACAGCCCATATAATACTTCTGTCGAGCACCTGTTTCATCAGTATATTCGGAGCCTTGCATGAGGTTCGTATAATGATAGCCTAATTGGAAAATATTGCCAACTTCGATACCTCGTTTCTCAATAAGCTTGCCCCCACTGCGGCTGAGCATACCAGGTTGCGCCATAGCAATATCGTAAAAACGGTCTGGTTCAGGAAAATCGCGTCCAAAGTTGGCGTTGATAGTATGAAAATTAGTACGATTCGCGCCAACTTCAAAGTTTCTACGGCCCCTAACTGATTCGTCCAACACTACTCTCACTTCTTTTGGCAGATTGATAAACCCGGCATAACCGACGTCAGCGCCAGTTACGCGCTTGACGGTTTCAGGACTGGCTAATCTAATTTCGGCTCCACCAATAATGTGTTGTAATTTCGTTTCGTTAATATCGTACATACCTGCGATTGCTGCAGCAATAACTTCACCAGTAAATGTTTCAAACAGAATGGTTTTGGTAGTTTTCTCGACCGCTATATTCAAATATCTCGACAGTTCTTCAACGCCAATTATCCCTTTACCTTCAATTTCTTGCATGGGTTTGAGATCTTCCTCACTTTCTTCTTGATACTTCGCGAACATCGCGATATCTTCATGGGCGGCATATCCGCTTTGCTCATCAATGAAGTAACGGCTCTCACCTACTTCGCTGGGAACGACGAATTCATGGCAATACTCACCGCCAATGTAGCCATTGTCGGCTGCCACATAGTCTGCGTCTAGGCCAAGCTCTTTAAAAATTGCTTTGTAGGCATCGCCTATTTTTTGACTGTCTCTTATACACATC
>JARIHL010000014.1 GCA_029288315.1 Candidatus Saccharimonadota bacterium | reverse complement strand
ATCGATGCCGTAGCAGTAGACACATTTGCCATGATCCGAAGCCCAAAGTCTAGCCGGATAATTTCCTACACGCTAAAAGAATCTTCAACTGCCTATAATTTGGCGGATGAAATAAATCCCAATGATTCTGCCAAGAGAAATAATATTATAGCCTGCATCGCTTCTGATCCGCCGGGATGTAATGTTTCGACCAAGTCGGCGAATTTCTGCCTGCAGAGTGCAGACGGTTTTGGAGTAATTTCTAAACTAACTGCCACGGATGGCCAAGGCCAGGCGACCATTGGGCTTGATTTTAATGCTACCGCTGGAGATTGTGATGGTGCATAAGACGGCTCAGCGTGGTGACACATTAGTTGAAGTATTAATGGCGATTGTAATCTTGGGTATGGTCATCGTGGGCGCCATTACGATGATGGCTCGCGGTCTCAGCGCCGCCCAAGTTGCCGTAGAGCATACACAGGTTCGTTTACATATTAATGCGCAGGCTGAACTTATTCGTTTTTTACGCGATGGTTATTTGCAAGATCCCCAGAGCGCTGCCGGGCAAGAATGGTTGAGGATGTTTAATGCTAACTATGCTAATACGACTCTTTCTGCTTCAGGTGGTACTTGCGCAGTAAGTGCTGGAAAGACACCATTTTATTTAGTTCAAAGTGGCTCAACGGTTACTATTACCAACTTTGACTCCGCGCTTGCCCCGGCAACTTCAGCAACGCCAGGCGCCGGTCTCTGGATGGAGGCGACTCGCTCGAGTAGCACAATTACTCCAGCTTATGTTGACCTTCAATTCAGAGCCTGTTGGCAAGGCAGCGGCAGCGCAGCGCAGCAACAAACGATAACGGTGGTTAGATTATATGACCCAGCACACTAGATCACATCCGCCACAAGCCGGTTTTACCCTTATAGAGTTGTTGCTGTCAATGGCGTTTGTTGGTTTTGTCCTAATGTTTATTGTATTTGCAATATTTCAAGTTATGGGTAATTACAACAAAGGCGTAGCTGTTAAAAATATCAATCAGGCTGCTCGAAGTATCGCAGAAGAAATGACACGCTTTATACGAGATACAAATAGTGAAGCCGTCAACCTTAATGAAGTCTCTAATGGGAGAGCTTGCTTAGGCGGTGTGAGCTATGTATGGAACATCACTGATAGTACAGTAAACAAATACACAAATAATAATCCGGTCGGCTTAGTACGGGTAGAGGATGCTGCTGGGGCGCTTTGTGCTCCAGCGGGTGGCCCTTATCCAAATGTTGACCCCAAAAAAGCTATCACTCTTACGAGTAATCAGATTTGGGTGCAAAATTTACAACTGATAATGGGCGCCAATCAAAAACTGGTGAATGTTACTATAAGACTGTCTACTGCTGGGAGCAATCAACCCACAGGCCCTGGCGCGACATGTGAGGGCGGAGTTACCGGTGACTTTTGTGCCGTTGCCACCTTCACTACCACAGTTAGCACAAGAAATGGGGGTCAATAAAAATGCGTTATTATCAAAAAAAGGAAGAAGGTTTTGTCTCACTTTTTACCGTCATCTTTTTCATGCTGCTTATCTCAGTCATTACCATTGGTTTTTTGCGTATTATGGCCGTTGAACAGCGTCAGGCGTTAGATAATGATCTGACTGCAAGTGCACTCGCTTCAGCCGAGTCAGGTATTGAGGATGCTAAGCGGGCAATTCTTAAATATTCCAGCCTCCCTCAAGGTGATCCATTAAAAACTGAGCTGAGGACCGCCCTTACTTCTTCAGCCTGTGATAGTCTCTTTAGTAGCAATGCTATCCGAAGTGCCTTGGATATTCGTAATGACGGGAGTATTACTGGTCATCCCGAACTTAACCAATTCTACACATGCCTCAGTGTTAATCTTAATTCGCCAGACTATGTGTCAAACTCTTCAGCAGGGAAGAGTGAGTTCATTCCTTTAAGGAGTGAAAATAATGCCGATTTTGATCAAATTAAAATTTCTTGGCATCTTATTAGCAACACAATAGGCAGTGAAGGAGATGGTATACCTGCTCGGTATCCACTTGGTACAACCTTACCGCAAGTCGTCAGCCCAAATACAAGCAACAGCTGGACGGATCAACAATATCCTGCCTATATGCGTATACAAGTCTATGGTTTTCCAAACGGTAGCTTCAATCGAAGCAACATTAATGATCGCACCAGAAGTATTTTCTTAGCACCAAATGCTTCTACCAACGCAGCTGCATCAGGAGAGAATGAGCCTATCCTACTAAGCACCGTTGACGCTTTACCTCACAATTTTGATCAAGCGAAAACGGGCGTACGAGGGGTGCGCTGTAAAGACAATCCACCAACCGATCCTTTGAATGACAAGATTGGTTCCTATGCCTGCACGGCTACTATTGAGTTACCGAACGAACCAGGCTTACGAGGAAATAATAACAATTATTATCTACGAGTAACGCCGATCTATGGAGGAACGCATTTTAAGGCTGAGTTAAAAAATAGCAGTACAAATAATATTGTTAACTTTAGTGAAGTTCAGCCTATCATTGACTCGACGGGCCGGGCTAGTGATGTCTTTCGACGCATCCAAGCCAGAGTTCGTCTAGACTCAGCTACCGATTTGCCTGAGTATACGGTTGAAACTGCTGAGACTATTTGCAAAAATATGCAGGTTTCTGACGGATCATTTTATCAGCCAAACAACTGTCCATAGAGCCTATAGATTTCAGTGGAAAATTATTCTGCCTCAGGACTTTTGTGAAATCGTTGATGGACCTCTTTAAGGTGCGGGTCGGTTACATGAGTATAGATTTGCGTAGTTGCAATATTGCTATGACCAAGCATAGTCTGCACACTACGCAGGTCGGCGCCATGCATAAGCAGCCCAGTAGCAAATGAATGACGTAATGTATGTGGTGTAACTTTTTTTGTGATACCGGCTATTGAGGCATAGTGGGCGACTATTCGCTGGATACTCCTTGGTGTTAAACGACCAAAATCACCACTATTATCGACTTGCTCTGCACCGCCATATCGAATAAAAAGAGGCCTAAGATTATCAGCTCTAGCTTGTAAATAAGCCTCAATAAGAGCAACTCCGTCTTCGCTCACAAATACGGGGCGATCCTTCTGGCCTTTACCACGTACTGTAAACTCGCGATGTTTTAAATTAATACTGTCGCGGTTTAGATTAACCAGCTCAGAAACTCGCAAGCCACTGGAATAGAGAAGCCCAATAATAGCTCTGTCTCGCAAACCTATAAGTGAATTGGGTTGGATGACAGCAAATAAACGAGTTAACTCTTCTTCATTCAAAAAACCTACCTGTTTGCGCTTAATTCTAGGGAGCTCGATCTTCTCGGGCGTCAGTGCGCCAATACTGCGTTTTGAGCAGAACTTTAAAAAACTACGAAGAGCAATAAGATGGTAGGTCTGCGTCGTTGTGGAAAGTTCATCACCTTGTTCGTTTTTGTATCGCGCTAGCCATAAACGCCACTTACGAACAAGCTCATTCGTAACTTTTTCAATTTTTATATCACCAGCAAATTCGACGAGACGATTTAAATAAAGATGATAATTTTCCGAAGTTTTTTGCGAGCGATTTTGTTCAACCTCAAGATATTCTAGAAAGTCGACGATAAGCTCAGATATGTACATACTACATGTAGTATAGCACTTTTGCCACATATTAAAGCGATTAGGCAGCTCTCGTGAAAGTGAGACACTGCTTATTAATTCCGAGTAATTATATTGTTCATTTTTTGATTCAGCCCATTTACCATACAATTATTCCATGAGTATTTTTGAAGCAATAATCCTGGGCTTAATACAGGGATTAACTGAATTTATACCGATTTCAAGCTCTGGGCACTTAATACTTGCGCAGCATCTTTTGGGTCATGAATCAGACCATCTATTTCTTGAATATATTAACATCGGGACTGTCTTGGCTTTAATTATTTTTTTCTGGCCTCGACTTAAACAAATGGCTCGTGCGCTACTCATTGAAAATGATATTCTCTTAATTCGCAATATAGTGATTGCGGTATTACCCGCTGGCGTATTTGGCTTTCTCTTAGCGGATTTTATACGGTCGCACTCTTTCTTTGCTAGCCCGTGGGTAGTGGCTGCTACATTGTTTATAGTAGGTTTACTGTTGGTTACGCTTGAAAAACTTCCCCGACTCACTCCCATTAAAGATAGCAGCCATCTAAGCTCGAAGCGAACACTTGGTATAGGAATGGCTCAAGCACTCGCATTAGTACCGGGCGTTTCTCGTTCTGGATCGACAATCATCGCTGGGCGCCTGAGTGGTATGAGCGCGGCAGCGGCAGCAGAGTTTAGCTTTTTACTATCAATTCCTATTATGCTTGGAGTTATCACTAAGTTGCTGGTTAGGGAAGCAGATCGAACCTATCTTATTGCCAATATTCAACCAATAATCATATCAAATAGTGCAGCACTGTTGAGTGGTCTCTTGGCTGTAGGATTTTTGATGCGCTATTTAACTAAACATAATCTTGCCATTTTTGGCTGGTATCGTATTGGGCTTGCGGTAGCAGTAGTAATGGTACTTCTGTTACAATAATGCCAAACAAGTAAATCTAAGGAGTTTTGCATGGATCACGTTGAACAGACGCTTGTTGTCTTAAAGCCTGATGCCGTACAGCGCGGTATTATTGGTGAAATTATTAGTAGGTTTGAACGGGCAGGTTTAAAGATCAGTGGCTTAAAGATGGTCGCCCCTGACGACAAGCATTTCCATAAACATTATGAGGAAATCGGTACACTTATATCGCGACGTGGCCAACAAATTTATGATGTTACACTCGCTACCATGACCGACTCTCCGGTAATAGCAATTGTGTTAGAGGGTATAGACGCTATTGAACATGTTCGTAAAATGGTTGGTCCAACTGATCCTAAAGAATCCTTACCCGGTACCATAAGAGGCGATTTTACCCATGTCTCGCGTACGCACGCCGTTGAAGCTGGTCGTACATTGCCAAATTTGATTCATGCCTCGGCAAATAAAGAAGAAGCCAAACAAGAGTTAGATCTTTGGTTTGATGAAGGAAGTATTTATAGTTATAGAACGCCTCATCAAGAAATCGTACGAGGGCGTGTTCCACAAAAAAGAGAACAATAGATAAAACCTGCGTATAACAAGCACGCCATTAGTATGCTTGTTATACTAGGTTCATGCCTCGGTAGCTCAGCTGGATAGAGCATCTCCGTCCTAAGGAGGGTGTCGGGGGTTCGAATCCCTCCCGGGGTACCATTTCCCAGTTTTTGATAATGCAATGACCGCTTCAAACGGTTCTTTCAGATTGAATTGTAGTTTTTCACTGTCTAAAGTTACGTTCGAAAGTATGAAGTCAATTAGGTAGCGTTTTTGCTCTACTTTCGTACTCTCAGCGTCAAATAGTTCAACCGCACGACTACAGACATTGAGTAGATAGCTGGCACCAATAACAAATGCCTTGTCCCCGGCACTGTGGTCTTTGATGTCATCCATAATCTTCTTTTGTTTCCAATGTCTTTAACCATACGCTCGAACAATTCGTGGCGGGATTTGAATTGCTTGCGGTCTTTGAATAAATCCACGAGTTCTGCGTCTAGCTCATCGAACTCTTTCTGTAAACGCTTAATAGTGTCTGTATAGCGTTCCTGCTCATTAGCGTGGTTCTTTTCTATTCCAGAAACCAAGTCAAGAATAAGTTTCTTGGGTAGCTGGATTGACTTGAGTAATTTTCTTATCTGGTTAATCAGTAGTTCTTCGTCGATCCATACAGCACCGTGTTTGCCACCGTACTCGGTGCATTTACTGTATGTTCTGCCATTATGCTTGGGGACCGTCAAAGGTAATCGAGTAACCGCACTGATGGCATTAGAGCTCGTAAGAACGCTTCCTTCAATAAAGATGAGGAAGTTTTTCATGCCAAAGAATAAGGTGTTTATATCTGTTGAGCACGAATTATTGACAAAAGTACTTGACAAGTATGTAATTTATTGCTATTATAGGCATAATTAAGTAATTCTCTTAATAAAACCGCTTCTGCCACTCTCTTTAGAAGCCTCACTTTATACCAAATAACCCGTAGACGAATCTCTTTATAATCTGCTGCTCAAGCTCTCTTTCAAAGCAGCGAAATCAAATAGTAATTTAGTAAAAAATGAATAAGGAAATAAGAATGAATAGAAATTCTACTGGTCATAGTAATGGCCGTAAATTAAGTAGTGGCTCTGCTAAAACGCGTGGAGCTGCAATTAGAGCGCAAAGACGCAATCAAGATGACGCCAATAAAGTTGTAAGCCAATATGCCGATGCTAGTCAGAAGTCGCACAAACGAGCAAATGTCGTTACTGATGCTTTTGATAAGCTCAGAGTCACCTTTCTCGGTGGCTTAGAAGACGTTGGCGAAAAGAATATGGCGGTTATTGAGTATCAAAATGAAGCCATGGTTTTAGATTGTGGTAATAATCTTGGCGTTGATTTGCCAGGCGTAAATTATACCGTGAATGATACGGCGTACTTGGAAAACATAAAGCACAAGATTAAAGCCTACGTTATTACTCACGGCCACTTAGACCACATGGGTGGATTGCGTCATACGGTGCCAAAATATCCAGCTCCAATCTACGGTTCACGCTACACAATTGGCGTAATTGAGAAAACATTTCAAGATGAGCTGGTAGACAGCAAAATAGAGTTTAATCCTGATTTTGTAATAGTTGATGCTGACGCTCACGAACGACTAAAGATAGGTAAATTCTTCGTGGAGTTTATTCGGGTAACGCACTCAATCCCCGATGCAACTGCTATCTGTATTGAAACGACTGTTGGTAAAATCATTGCGACTGGCGACTTTAGGCTTGACCCTGAACCACTGGATCGTAAGCCTACAGATATAAAACGTTTAGAAGAACTTGGTAATCAGGGTGTGCTACTTCTACTTAGTGAGAGTAGTTACGTCGATATAGAGGGGCGTGTGCCGACAGAAAGCACATTGCAACAAAGTTTCCACGATATTATCGGTAAGGCTGAAGGCCGCATATTTGTAGCTGCTTTTTCGAGTAATATGAACCGAACACAGATGATAATAAATGCTGCTGTGGCTGCTGGTCGTAAGGTGGTGTTAGATGGACGAGGTATGCTCAGTTACGCTGAAATTGCCGTAAGACAGGGTTTACTAAAAGTGCCTAAAGGTACAATAGTGTCTATCAGCCAAGCTGCGAATATCCCAGCCAATCAGTTGCTGATTATGTGTACGGGTGGACAGGGTGAGCCAAACGCTGCCCTGCAGCGTATGAGTGAGGGGCAGCATAAGTATATCAACCTTGATGAAGGCGATACGGTTGTGATTAGCTCGTCACCTATTCCGGGTAACGAGGTACGCTACGACCAAATTAGTAATCGGCTCAGTAAAAAAGGTGTGCGACTATTTCGTCACCCAACACACGAGCTTGACGGCTGTGGACCGCTGCACGTTTCTGGCCATGCTAAGCGTGATGAATTGCGTGAGATGATACGCTTCATCAAGCCAAAGTTCTTCATACCCGTTCACGCAGGTACGCTACGCCGCACATATCACGCAGAATTGGGAATTGAAGAAGGCATACCACGCAAAAATGTTCTATTGCCAGAGAATGGCGATAGCTTTTACTTTACAAACAACTCTGTAGAATACGGTGGACAAGTTCCACACGGCAGTCTACTAGTTGACCAGAATGGTAGCGTAGTCAGTGGCTTGGTTGTTAAAGACCGCTTAATGTTAAGCGAGGAAGGCATACTAACCACCGTGCTTACGGTAGATAAAAAATCAGGTCAATTACTAACAAGCCCAGATATTATCAGTCGTGGTTTTATTGCCATGAAAGATAACGAGGAACTTATGAGTAAGTTTCGTGCTGAGTTACGACGTGCCGTTCAGCAACGTTACAAGCGAGTTGATATGGATCGGTTTAAGGTCGAGGTTAAGGATTTCATCTCACATTTCCTGTACGAAAATACTGGACGTGCACCGATAGTAATACCTGTCATAAATGTAATTGGTGGCAAAGTTGAAGCAAAGACAATACATGGAAATGGCCAAACGCACATTGAGCAAAGGCAGAAAGATGACCAGAAACGTTTTCAAGAAATGAGGGCTAGGCTATTAGGCCAAGACCAGAGAGATTAAGATGATAAAATGAGTGACATGAGCGCAACAGAAAACCTACAAACGAATAATCCCGACGTAACCCTTATAGAGCCCGATATTGAAAGAGACGCAGCTCTTGGCGTTCAATGGCTTGAGGGCGAGTTAGGTAGGGCAACCCTTACTTCTATGGGTGTAGCTGATAAAGACAATAAGCCCACAACCATTGAGTATGAACGTGAACGTGTCAGAGATTTCATTGAGAGACAAGACCAGCTTAATTGGATGATTGAATGTCAAGGTAAGGTCGTTGGTTCTGTATGGGTAGACCTTGAGCAAGTGGGTAATGTGCCAGCCCCTGCCATTCACATCATGATTGGTGATCCCGATGTACGTGGTAAGGGTATCGGGTTTGCTGCAACCAGCAAAGTAACAGAGCACCTAGAAAGTCGGGGCTTTGAATCTATTTACTCAAGACACCTGACCAAAAATAACGGCGCAAGTGGCTTACTGCAATCACTCGGCTTTACTAAGTTCGGGGAACCATACACTGACGATGACGGGCTGGAATGGCAGAATGTCGTGAAAGGAAGCAAGGATGAAAAAGCAGAATAGTTTGCCAGTCATACGTATTAAGGATGCATGGCTACTCCGTGAAAATGCCTCACAACATCTGCATGAGCTATGGGCGAGTAAGGGAGATGTGCTTGCGGATGATAAATGGATGGAAAAACGAGTTGCTGAGTATCAAGAGGCTTGGCAACCTATCGAGAAAACAATACTTACTGGTATGACCGAAATTCTTGAGTTATCATTTAGGCAAAACATCATTGACGTTTATATTGCGCCGTGGTTCCGTGCTTTTAGTGACCCAATGGTTATCGGTGTTATGCAAGAGCCCGATGTTTTTGTAGACACGCTGACGCATGAGTTGATACATCGACTTCTGACAGATAACACTACCGTTCCTCACGAGACCATGCTCCTCGAAGAATGGCAAAAGCTCTTTGGCAAGAAGCATACTTTTGGCACCGTAGTTCATATTCCAGTTCATGCAGTGCATAAAGCAATTCATGTTGATTTACTCAAGCAACCTGAACGACTAAAGCGTGACATTGCCGCAAACAAAAAATATGAGGCCACCGACTACATTGCTGCATGGGACTATGTGGATAAGCATGACTACAAAGAAATCATTAAGAAATTGAAGAAATCCTACGAAGAATTAAGTGAGAAGCAAAAATGAGATTATATCTATCCTCATACAGGCTAGGTAACAAGCCAGAAGAAATGTTGCCTTTGCTTGGCGACAACAAGAGAACGGCAATTATTGCCAACGCACAGGACTCTAAGCCAGCCGACAGTCGAAGTGAACGAGTACAGCAAGAGGTCGAAAGTCTGACTGCCTTAGGATTGCAACCTGAAGAACTGGACTTAAGAGATTATTTTGGAAAAGCAACTGAGCTGAACGTAGTCTTAAAAGACTTTGGCTACATTTGGGTAAGAGGCGGCAATGTATTCCTGCTTAGGAAAGCGTATAAGCAAAGTGGATTTGATAATTTAATTGTTAGGCTACTGCGGGAGGATAAGATTGCCTATGGCGGTTTTAGCGCAGGTGTTTGTATATTAGCACCTTCCTTGCTGGGCATAGAGCTTGTTGATCCAAAAGATGAAATTGCAGAAGGCTACGAAAAAGATGTGATTTGGGATGGACTTGGCATATTAAATTATGCTGTAGCACCACATTACAGGTCAGACCACCCAGAATCCGAAGATATTGAAAAGTGCGTGGAGTATTTAAGTCAAACGACATACCTTACAAAACATTGCGTGACGGCGAAGCTATTGTAATTAACGGAAACAATGAAAAAATCGTAGCTTAATATTTAAGACTTAGTGTTTTTTATTTTTAGCTCTTTTTCAAGTAGTAGGTTAATCCAGCTCTGTGTATATAGATAATCAGAGTGTGCCCTGTCGAATGTACAATAATCAGTTTTACAGTTAGCTTTATCCTTGGCTTTACCGTCAGGTCTTACTTTGTATTTTCTCCACATTTCTGTGTGCCAATGAGTATTTACATTTTGACCAAGTGCATTTAGTTTTTGAATTACTTCACTCGGCTTGAACATATCTTGATTAACAACAGGAACGTGTTTTTCCTTAATGGCGACAATTGCCTTGTCGTACTTAGCCATTTCTTCAGGATTAGATGCGTCATACTTAACAAATTCTATTGCTATATCTGATGACGAACGATGATTTCCAATTTTAGGCACCAAAAAGGCTTTTGAAATTTGTATAATAACTTCGTAGCACTCTGTACGTAACACATCAGGTAGGTGGTACCAGATATAGTCATAGCTTTAACATTCGTTCAACATGCATGCTATTTGCATCAAATAAATTTATACTTCATATTACATTGGGCTGGCTCCTGTTATACTAAAATTCCTCCTGGAATAAGAAAATTCAAGATAGCAAACATTAACAAATAGAGCAGTAAGCCAACTATCGCATTACCAATAATATGAATGGATTTTTGTGTTTGGGCGGTATTATCTCGTGCTGTTAGGTAAATGATACCACCCCACACAATGCCTCCAACAACGGCTATACCAACACTAATTGACAAAAAACGAATGAGGTAGAGCAACCAAGTATAAATTGCGTTTTGTCTGACAAGACAATGATGCGCACCATCCGGAGCGATACTCACATATGCTTCATTTGGAGCACACTGCGCGACACACTTGGCCGTGGTACCTTTGAACTCAGCAATTTCATGGGGCTGACAAGCTAGGATAGAAGAGGGAAAAAGTATAGTAATGGCTACAACAGCGCAGAGCACTAGTAAGATAGATTGTTTTAACATGTGTACTTCCTTTAAAGATTAAAAATAAGTAGGAATGTTTTCGTCCTACACGACATTTTGGTTGGCGCCAAGTGTTCTTCTAAAACATAACCGTTACGTTCACACTTCTTATAGATCACTTTCCCTCGCAGACGCAAGAGGTTTATTGTCTCTTTGAACTGGATAGCCTACAATAAAATCAACTAAATAGCTTGAAGAGACAAGGTAGAGGTTATGGCGGAGCAATTTGAGGGACAACATGATGACGAAAGCGTATTATTGACTTTTCGTAGACACCCGATAGCAATGCGCAAAGGTTTTTATGCACTTCTCATTCCGTTTCTAATCGCTTCGCTACCAGTTTTTATGTGGCCTGAGAACTTTAATAATGTATTTATCGCTTTCGGTGGCCTAGGGATTGGTATTGTAATTTTCTTTTATCATTGGATTGGTTGGTATTTTAGTGTTTTTATTGTCACCAACCAACGCCTGCGGCAAATAACTCAAAAAGGTTTTTTTAACAGGAGTGTAATCGACGTAGGTATATCGAAGATACAAAATATTAGCTATAATGTACCTGGTTTTTCTGCTGCTACATTCGGGTTTGGGAACATTGTGGTTCAAACGTATGTTGGTGATATGTATCTCGATAAAATTCACCACCCATCAAAGATTTTTGATAACCTTCTCAAGGTGTTGAAAGAATATGGCAGCAATGAGGACGTTGGTGGATATGAAGAAGCTACTCAATAAGTTGAAACGAAAAAAACAATCAGCTATTCAGGGTAATAATACTGGATCTCAGTTAAGAATTACTAATGAGACTGTCGCGGAGCATCGTGAACGCATTTTAGCTGGCGGCCGAAAGTTTAAATATCCGTTGCAGTATCCAAAACATCGTATTGTGGCCATAACAATTGTATTAGTTTTGCTTCTAGGCATTTCTTTAATGGGTATTATTACGTGGCAATTGTACGGAGCACAAAATACGGGTAAATTTATCCATCGTATAACAGAAGTTATACCGGTACCAGTCGCAGAAGTAGAAGGACAAATGGTGCGATATAACAACTATCTGTTAGAACTACGAAGTGCTTTGCATTATCTTTCTACTAAAGAGGCGGTTAATTTCTCTTCAGATGATGGCAAGCGACAGCTTGATTACCAGAAACGCCTTGCCCTCAATAAGGCTATTGAAAGTGCTTACATACAGAAATTAGCCAAAGAACAAAGTGTTCAAATTACTAAACAAGAGCTCGAAGAATTTATTGAACGCGAAATTAAGAATAACAGTCTAGGTGTAACCGAGGATGTGTATCGGCAAGTTATTAAAGATTATTATGATTGGTCTTTCGATGATTATCGTGAATCAGTAAAAAAACAATTACTACGGAAAAAAATAGTCGCCAAAGTAGATATTGATGGCAGACAAAAAATTCAGTCATTACTCAACTCGGTGCAACAAGGAAGCGATTTCAGTGAACTGGCTAAGCAACACTCAGAAGACCAGTTAAGTAAAGCATCAGGTGGTGATATCGGTTTTGTAGATAAAAATGCTGATGATCCAAACGAGTTGATCAAGGTTGCTGAAGCATTACAGCCGAATCAGGTTTCAGATGTGATCGAAGGGGTGGACGGCTTCTATCTTATCAAGCTCATGGAGAAACGCGAAAGCAATATCCATTTCATTAAGCTATTTGTCTCCTATAAAACCATTACACAAAAACTTGAAGAGCTTCGAAAAAATAATAAGATTAAAGAGTATATCAACGTTCCAGAAACTGTTAGCTCTACGAATCGTCAATAAAACCGGCTCCTCAGCTTTTTACATTCCTAATGCCGATGGCTGAGATGATGCCACCAAAGAGGAGTAATACTGCTGTAAGTATCATGGCTCGATGAAAACCCGCTAACGTAACTGTTGTGCCAGTAACAACTCCAACGCTCGCAATCGCTACAAGGCCAGCGACTCGTGAGATGGCGTTATTAATTGCAGAGGCTATTCCGGCCTGATACTTGTTAATGGAACCGAGTATAGCTGTAGTTAAAGGTGCAACAGTTATTGAAAGCCCCAGGCCAAATAATACTATACCTGGCAGTAATTGCAGCCAATATGCGACCAACTCGTTAACGGTGAGCATGCATAAAAAGCCGATCCCAGCAATTATGGGGCCAATCACCATAAAAAGCCTTGGGCCGTATTTACCAGCAAGAGCTCCAAATAGGGGCGAGAGAATGAACATGATAATAGTGACAGGTAACAAGGCCATACCTGCCTGAATTGCCGAGTAACCGCCAACTTGCTGGACAAATATAGTAATCAAAAAGGTAGCTATTGAAAGCCCGGCATAAATAGCAATTGTTGCAATATTGCCAACATTAAAATTTCGTGTCTTAAAAAGGATGAGAGGGATCATTGGATTAGAGATATGTTTTTCATAGCGAACAAATAACAATAATGCGGCTATCCCTAAAAGGAATGGTATATAAATCAATGGATTCGCCCAACCATAATGTGCCTGCTCAATTAAGGCGTAGACAGGCCCGCCCACTCCTATAGTACAGAGTATGGCACCTACATAATCAATAGATGTGTTCTTCTGAATCTGCTTAGGCTGTGGAAGCGATCTCATTAACCAAAGAGTTAAGGCAATAGGGAAGAGGTTTATAGCAAACACAAGTCGCCACGAAAACATATCCACCAAAAGACCTCCCAATAAAGGCCCGACTACGAATGCTATGCCAGTCCATGCTGTCCAGGTGCCAATAGCTTTACCCTGGGCGCTATCCGAAAAGTTTGAAATGATAAGTGCTAGTGAACTGGGAACAAGTAATGCACCAGCAATTCCTTGAATCCCTCGAGCAATAATGAGAAATATGCCGGATGGGGCAATGGCACACAGAACAGATGCCAGTGCAAAACCTATAAGTCCTGCTATTAAAACTTTTTTGCGACCGAATAAATCCGAAACAGAACCAGCAACCAGCATTAAAGAGCCTAATGTGATTAAATATGCATCAACAATCCATTGCTGCGTACTTAAACCACCTCCCAACTCATCAGTAATAGACGGAAGTGCGACCCCTACAACCGATCCATCAAGAAAGGCAACAAACGATGCTAAAATGCAAATAAAAAGTACTAATCGCTGCTTGTTTGTCATCCATTTAATTATACAGGTAGGGCTGTAGTGTTAATTATCCTCTTTTTTGGAGCGTTCATTTAATAACAAACTAATGGGGGGCTCTGCCAAGCGATTCACACTAGGTTACTAGGGGTTGAGATTCAGATAACACTATATTATATGATAATAAGCATGGATACGTACGATAAAATTAGACAACGATATAGACCGCATAACATTAAAGTACTGCTTATCGCGGAATCACCTCCACCGTCTGCCAATAATGATAGTAGCAGACATTTTTATCGCACTGATCGAATCCGTATCAGTGATAGGCTATTCGTCAATACGATTAAAGCTATCTATCCTGAGACGATGTTGCAGCCCGAACCAGTTTTAGAACGAAACAAAGAACTATGGTTACGAAAATTTCAAGCTGCCGGCTGGTACATGATCGAGGCTCTAGAAGAGTCATTGGAGCATAAGGTGGCTAAATCAAAACGTCAAGCCTTAATTCAAGAGAATCTACCCAAACTGATTGCGCGCATTCGTAAATTAGTAAACACAAATACTGCTATTATATTGATTAAATCCAATGTCTTTGAAGTGGCAGCCAAACCACTACGTGAAGCAGGTTTTACCGTATTAAACTCTGAACTCGTTGATTATCCCGGACAATTCAATCAACGATCTTACAGAGAAAAACTTTCCAGTTTAATGAGTCGAATGTAGTATTTTTAACCATTTTGCAAAACTAATCAGGCTCTGTACAAAATCGTGTTTCGACGACATATGCTAGTCCTTGGTCAAAGTTCTCTACGGTAAATCGTTCTTGTTTGAATGTATCGGCTGCAGCATAAACCCGATCCACCAGGTTAAGTGTTCCTTCGACTATTGCAACTGGCTCTGTATATACCGAAACTCCTTCATCCGACCATCTAACTGCAAAAACTTCCGCAGGCGTTGCGTTGAGACCGATAAGCTCTCGTTTAATTTCTTCGAGAGTATGTATCGGCGCTTCATCGTCATATCCTTCTTTTAGGCCCAATACTACCCTGAAGCCACTTGTTTGTGGGTCAGGTTCGGTAGCCGTATTAAATGTGGCTGCCAGTGCTCTCATTCCTGCTTCACACTCTTCAATAGAGGCTACGCCATATTTACGACGTGGATAACGAGTGCGAGTAAATGATGTGACATTTCCTTCGCTATCTTTGGTTATGAATCCTGTATAACGCTGAGAATTAGTGCGAGCTATACTGCTAACAGTAGTTTCAAAATTTTTATAAGGAAGGAAAAGCCCAATACAAGCTGACCACAGTTTGATTGGTTCGGTTTCTCTGAAGCCCGGCGATTGGTCGATTTCGTAATAGGGAGAGTTAAACTGTTCTGACATAAATTAAAATTAACATAAAGTTTATTTACAAGTCCATAAATCATGCCCCGCACACCTTACTAGATATGCGGGGCATTGTAGTGGATCGGAACGCGTTTGAAAGAAGTGTATCCACCTCTGACCTTCTCGATCATCTTCAACCAGCAGTGCCTAATCGTCTGGGACCCATGTCCAGGAACAAAATATACTCGATGCGCCGAACTGTAGACAGCCGGGCGAGCTTGAGCAGGTAAGTCATGTGGGCAGGTGACCAGTTCTACTACTTACTCCGTTTGTAGGCCCAGTACCGTAAACAGCATTCCTAAGCTGATGAACATACCAGCGATAGCAGCGTTGCCACCAATAGCTGCGAATAATCCCGCAATACAGAAAAGGACTCCCGCAACAGCAAAACCCATCGTACATCTCCCTAGCTCTGGCTTACTGAAGTCACATAACAGGACTAATTAATACTATATGATAATATTTGATTAAATCAATATTTAATACCCCAAATCTAAAAACGCCCAAAGGTTGAAGCAGTCTTCGATTACCTCAAAGGACAAATGCATCTTGTGAGCTCGTTACCTCGCTCAGTACAGGGCTACGCCGTGCACTACTTGAAAGAGTATTACTTGGGTACCAGGTGAGGATGGGTTTTTAGATTGGGGTTTTGAATCTGGGTAATCTAACTACTTTTATGTAAAAACAAAAATACTATAAATGACATTTTATCTATTCGGCAGGCCCATGATTTTGACATATGGAATTATTTTGTGAATAATGCTGTGAGCGCTTCTTCTGGAGTTGCAGGTAATTCAAATTTTGCAACCTTCTCAGGATAATACCTCTGTAATATTACGTCACTGAACGCAGGTGACCAGCTCCCATGGTGAAGAGAAAGGGATTGAGCATGATAAAAGGCCATCTCATCCCATACCTGTTGTTTGTCAGGATGCGTTATCACTGCCTTCAATATCGTCCGCCGAGCCGCGACGACATTACCAAAGGCTGATTGGAATGGCAAAACAAGAAGGTTAAACTCCTCTCGTGCAGTATGGCCAGATACATCATCAAGATCGAGAAAATTGGAGGCTCTTTTGCCATTTAGTTCGCCATCCAACGTAAGGCCAACGTGTTGCGCCTCACGTTCTACTATATCCGATGCGCTTGAAAGACCGTTCAACATGCTGGCGCACCCCACGAAGTAAATATCCAAGTCAGTTGCAGCGTTTGGTTTTTCCATCCGTCTTAATAGTAGACTTCCGTTTGCGGTACCTCTACATTAACAACACATTCAAAGCCTGGGACGCTTGAGATCAGTTTAGAAAAGGACGCTGTGAGGGCATCCTGTGCTTCTGGCGCTACTAAATAGGACCTCTCTAGGTAAGATCCTTCTAAGAAAGCTTTTCTTTCAGGGGTGAGTTCTGGGATATTTGCAAGATCGCTCGGGTCAATGGCAGGGAACCTAAGTACATCTGTTTGTTTTTCTGGCATAAAATAAAAATACAATAAAAACAATACTTTGTCTACCGGGCAGTCGTAACTTTGCACGGCACCGAGAGGTGACCATAACTGTAGATATGGTTGAATTTGGCGGGCCGTGACTTGGCAAAACTGGAACTATTTTGCCCAAAATAATGAAAAGGCCGCCGAGGTGGCTAATGGTGCTCAATGAGCTACCTCGGCAAACCTTCTCGGCGGCAGCTTTAGCGCCGGTACACGCCCCTCTCCCCCCGCTTGCGCTGGTACAGCTTGGTGGGCCACCAGAACGCAGGAAGCGGAGATGACACTGGGAAGAATCCACCATCCCACGTGCACCAGGGCTTGCCCCAGTGTCGGACGACACCAAAGGGGTAGATCAGCGGGAACCATCCCAGCAGAGCCACCCACGGTCGCTTGTCGGTCATCACGAGATCCTCTCACGTGTCTACGACTTTGACGATAAATATAATAACATAAAGAGTAGATAATAGCAATCTTGGCGGGCCCGACCGGATTCGAACCGGCGATCTCCTCCGTGACAGGGAGGCGTGATAGGCCAACTTCACTACGAGCCCACGTGAACTGCCTTATACTATCAATTTTCCTCTGAAGTGACAAGTCTTAAAAGACAACCCACAAGAGGTAGCAGAGTAGTTGGCTGTCTGTTATAATCGCGGTTGTTATATGCCGATGTAGCTCAGTCGGTAGAGCAATGCTTTCGTAAAGCAGAGGTCGGCGGTTCGACCCCGCCCATCGGCTCCAGGCGAGATTAGTATAGTGGTAGTACGTTTGCTTCCCAAGCAAGAAGTGCGAGTTCGATTCTCGCATCTCGCACCACATTTTTTTGTCTGCTATACTCAATTTTGGTTTATACTTATTATCAGTATTTTATGATTTCTATGTTCAAAAAAAAAGAGCTACTATTATTTGCCCATGATCGTCTAGCAGTTACTTTGCTCGCAGCTTTGCTATTAGGAGTTATTATCCTTATCGTTATGACAGCATTAAGTGTGCGCGTTAGTGATGTACAGGTTCCAATACGCTATTCTGGTTATGGCTTCACTAATCTTTACAGAGATAAATGGTTTACATTATTGTCTTTTGGGCTGTTTCCCTTAATCATCTTGCTGACTAATGGCTTTATGGCAATAAAAATTTTCGGTTCACGACGTGGTTTGGCGCTAGGGTTATTAACACTGAGTGTATTTATTATGGTTGTTGCTCTAATTATTACTCAAGCTGTTTTTAGGTTAGCGGCTTACTCGTTATGACTGATTTAGAAATACCTTTGGGTAAGCGAACACCAAAATATCGTTTTTTCGAAATGCTGCCGGCGCTTTTGAGTTATGCATTGCTTGTAACGCCAATTGTTTTAAGCATTATTAACCCGTTGCTCGCTACGGCCTTTATAATTGGTTATATCATTATGTGGTTTGTTAAGGCTATAGCAATAACATACCGTACTATACAAGGCTATCAGATACTGCAGGTTGCAAAAAAGGTCAATTGGTTATCGCGCCTTAATGATCTAGAAGATGTTGATAAAGCGCTGCATAATTATCATCCCGATCGTACTGGCACAGAATGGAGACAGGCGCAACATTATAAAAATCTCACCGTTATTGCTGCAAGCGACAGACAATATTACCACCCCAGTGAGGTTTATAATGTAGTCATTTTGCCAATTTATAAAGAGAGCAGGGAGGTTGTCGAGCCGACGATCCAATCTATCATACAGAGCCACTATGATATGAAACAGATGATTTTCATTTTGGCATTTGAAGAACGGGCTGGTGAGGCTACTAAAGAGCTTGCAGGATCTCTTGTTAAAGAATACGAAAGCCAATTTTATTATGCAGCAGCTATTGGCCACCCAGCTGATCTACCTAATGAAGTTATTGGAAAAGGTGGAAATATTACCTATGCAGCCCATCATCTTAAAGCTTTCTTAGAGAAGGAAAGAATTGATCCAGATAAGGTAATTGTTACTACCCTTGATGCAGATAATCGGCCCGATCCTTCTTATTTTGCTTATTTAACATACGAGTATATTTTAGATTTAAAACATCGCCAGCGAGCGTACCAGCCTATTTCGCTCTATATGAGCAATATATGGGATGTGCCAGCTCCAATGCGTGTCTTAGCGACTGGCAACTCATTCTGGACAATTATCAACGCTCAGCGTCCTCATATGTTGCGTAATTTCTCATCGCATGCGCAGGGGATGGCTTCATTAATTGATACAAATTTCTGGAGTGTGCGCACTATTGTTGAAGATGGTCATCAATACTGGAGAAGTTATTTTCGTTTCAATGGTGATTATGAAGTAACACCCATTTATGTTCCTGTACATCAAGACGCCGTGCTCGATGCAACTTACTGGAAAACTATTAAGGCTCAATTCATACAATTACGTCGGTGGGCGTACGGTGCTTCAGATGTGGCCTATGTAGCAGACAAAGGGTTTAGGAAAAATAGTACAGTACCTTTCTTTGCATTTTTTGGACGTTTCTTACGGCTTCTTGAAAGTCATGTGAGTTGGGCAACCGCTTCTATTATTATTGCTTTTGGTGCTTGGGCGCCGTTATTCTTAAGCACAGAAGCAAATCGGAGTATTGTTGCTCATGAATTGCCGCTTATTGCTAGTCAACTCCAACAGATAGCCATGGTCGGCCTTTTCGTTACTGTATTTCTCGCCTTTAAGATGTTGCCGCCACGCCCAATTCGTTACAAACGGCGCCGGAATCTGTTTATGTTATTGCAATGGGTTATTATGCCCATAACAACTATAGCTTACGGTTCGCTTGCAGCATTTAACTCACAGACTCGATTGTTGATTGGTAAATATCTAGATACATTTGATGTCACTACTAAGGTGGTAAAGAAGTAATTAGCTTCTTTTGAGTTCACGCTTTAGTGTTCGTGCGTCAAGGGAAGAAGAGTGGTAGGATAGATACTTTACAAATGCAGCCGTATCAAAGGGCTTAAGTGTAATTAAACAAGCTTCAATAATATCCGCTTTAGTGAGTAAACCTTCTTTTTTAACCCCAACTGACAAAAGTTTCTCCTCAATGGTTTCACTGAGCCAATAGGCAGCATCATCTGAACGGTGATCCAGCACCTTAATGAGACTTAATAGAAGTTTTGAATGCGAAAAAGGCAGGCGCCGTTTTTTATCTTGTAAAACGTACAGGATACCTTCTGTTTCAACTATTTCTCTGGTGGTAAAATTGTGGCTACATTTCAAGCAACGACGCCTTCGCCAAACAGCATGGCGTCGTTTTGAAGAACGAGAATTATAGACCATTGTTTTCTTGTGAAGACAAAATGGACATACCATAACTATATATTGTCACTTCACTATAAAAAATTCTAGTGGAAAAATTGTATTTAAATGTGGGAAAACTAAACCCCCTCTTAAAGAAGGGGGCTTAGTTTTAGCATTACTATGTTTAACGTCGTGACGCTATTGAACGTCGAAGACGCTTTACAGGGCGTAATTGCTTATCTACAATCACTCGATTGTCATCGGTGTGCTCATAGAAGATTTTAAATTTTTCGAGTTCAGATGTTTTGATTTTATTACTACTGTTCATAACATTTTTATATTAACATAAGAACTATATAAAAGCAATAGTCTTGAGTACATTGTGATCTATAGTTTTTTATGTTAAAATATTTTTCGATTATTTCGTTTATGATATATTAAACTGAATATATGATTCATACATAGTACATATTTGATATAATATATCGCTACTTTTGTGTTTTAAATATGTGGAAAATTATTTTTAACTGTGTATTAGAATAAGCCAAACTAAAAAGCACTGGCTACAGCCAGTGCTTATCTGGTGGGCTCTAGAGGATTCGAACCTCTGACTTCTTCCACGTCAAGGAAGCGCTCTAGCCAGGCTGAGCTAAGAGCCCATGATTTAAAACTATCGTACGTCAAAATAACAGATACGGCAAGTGTTGCTAGTTTCATCCCAAGAAGCTAGAATATCTGCAGAGATGTGTGAGTTGGCTTTACTTATTCTTTATTTTTCAACAACCCCTAAGGGGGTCTAATTCTCTATAGTTTACGAATCAAGGTAGTTTAAGAGAGGCATACACACTATGAGCGTAGATGATACAAGACTTCACGCAATGCGTCACTCCTTGGCGCATATTACAGCTGCGGCAGTTAAGCGGTTATGGCCTAAAGCTAAATTTGGGATTGGACCGGTTATTGAGAATGGCTATTATTATGATTTTGAGTTAGATCATACTTTATCCGTAGAAGATTTCCCCCGCATTGAAGCGGAAATGCAAAAAATCATTAAAGAAAGCCAACCGTTTGAGTATTTTGAACTCACAATCAATGAAGCAATTAAGTGGGCAAAAGAAGAAAACCAACCTTATAAGCTTGAACTTCTTAATGATCTAAAACGTGCCGGCACCACCAGTATTAAGGAACTTGACACCAATGAGCTAGGTTTGTCTACGAGTGAAAATAAAATTGATAATGTATCTTTTTACAAAAATGGTGACTTTACAGATTTATGTCGAGGTCCACACTTAGAGCATACTGGGCAGGCTGGTGCATTTAAACTCCAGAAAATATCAGGTGCTTATTGGCGTGGGAAAAATACTAATACTCAAATGCAGCGCTTATATGGAGTAGCATTCACAACAGCTAAAGAGCTGAAACAATACTTACATGTAGTTGAAGAAGCTAAACTTCGTGATCATCGCAAGATTGGGACTGAGCTTGGAATCTTCATGTTCTCTGATCTGGTAGGCGCTGGTTTACCGCTTTGGATGCCAGCAGGTGAGCAGATAAAACATACGCTTACCGAGTATATGCGTGAGAAGGAGGAAGCTCAAGGTTATAAATATGTCTCAACGCCAGTTCTAGCACATGAGACACTTTATCAGCGTTCAGGCCATACTGCCTATTATGCAGAAGACATGTACAGTTTTAAAGATAATGAAGGTAATCGTTTTTACCTCAAAGCCATGAGTTGTCCGCATCATCACATGATCTATGAGAGGTTGGTCAAAAGTTATCGTGATCTGCCTCTACGCTTAGCTGAGCCGGGTACAATTTATCGTAATGAACTATCAGGTACACTGACTGGGCTTATTAGAGTAAGAGGGGCTATCACTCAAAATGATGCTCACATTTATGTAACATCCGATCAGTTAAAAGCGGAATTTTTGCGAGTACTAGAACTTTTCAAAGAGGTTTATGAGCAAGTGGGGATTACTGATTATTGGTATAGGCTTAGTTTGCCTGACTTTGAGAATAAAAAATTTGCAGGAGCGCGCGATGTTTGGGAAAAAGCTAGCCAACTTATTAGAGAGGCACTTGATGAGTTTGGCGCAAAATACGTTGAGGCTGAAGGTGAAGCCGCTTTTTATGGTCCCAAGCTCGATGTTCAAACTCGTAATACTCTTGGCAAGGAGGATTCTATAGCTACTAATCAAATAGATGTTTTAGTGCCAGAGCGAATGGGATTAAAGTATATTAATGCAAAGGGCGAAGAAGAAGCTCCATTTATCATCCATCGAGCAATTTTAGGATCGTATGAGCGTTTTATTGGCTTCTTGCTTGAGAAAACCGCAGGTAAACTCCCTATCTGGTTAGCGCCTGAACAGATCAGATTTATTACAGTAAACCAAGAAATCGAAACTATAACTTTCACAGAACAGATTATGAACGAGGCTCAAGACTTAGGTTTGCGTATTAGTGTGGATAATGCCAATGAATCAGTAGGTAAAAAGATTCGATCAGCTGAACTAATGAAGATTCCATACATCGTTGTGATAGGCGAGCAAGAGATTAAATCCAAGCAGCTAAACCCCCGTATCCGCAAGGATCTTGAAGTATCTTTAAATCACGAAGCATTGGAAGTTGATGTGTTTTTAAAAACAGTGGCTAACGAAACAAAGAGCAAAACTAGTAGAAGCTCACTATAGGCAGATAAGTGACTGTTATTCGGAGATACTATTGAACAAGCCACTTGTAGTTATTGTTGGCCCAACGGCAAGCGGTAAATCTGCCCTAGGCATGGAGGCGGCAAAACGTTTTAATGGCGAGATTATTTGTGCTGATTCCAGAACAGTATATAAAGGGATGGATATCGGTACGGCTAAACCTACGCTTACTGATTGTGTCGAAGTTAGACACCATTTACTTGATATGGTCGAGCCTGACGAGATATTTACTGTAGTAGATTTTAAACGGTTAGCACTCAAAGCGATTGACGACATAACGGCTCGAGGCAAACTTCCCATCCTAGTTGGCGGAACAGGTCTCTACATAGATGCTATACTTTTTGATTATGATTTTGGGGCTGCTTCTAAACCGACAACGAGAGCAAGATTACTCAAAAAAAGCGTAACTGAATTGCAAAAGTGTTGCATAGAAAACAACATAAATTTGCCCCTCAACCTGCACAATAAGCGTCATTTAGTGAGAGCGATTGAACTGGGTGGGCTATTGAAAAACAAAAAGTTAATGCGAGAAAACGTGCTTCTATTGGGAATAACGATTGATAGGATAGCACTGCGTCGCAGAGTGATACGACGAGCGCAAAGCATGCTTGACGCAGGGTTACTCGATGAGTTAAACATATTAACCAGACGATATAGCAAAGAATCTGAAGCTATGAAAGCTAATAGTTATCGTGCAGTTACTAACGTAATTGAAAATACAACACCCTTTCCAGACATTCTTACAAAAATAGTAAAAAAGGATATGGGTTTAGCCAAGCGTCAAATAACCTGGTTTAAGCGTAACCCAGCTATCTTATGGGCTGAGGATACTGATGAGCTTCTTATTGCCATCCAACAATTTGTTAAGACGTGAACAAATTCTAAGGTGTAATTGAGTAAACTTTGTTACAATATGATGGATAGTTGAGAGCACATATAGAATGATTGATGCATTATTTGGTTCAAAAACAAGAGTTAAATTACTTCATCTATTCTTAAATAATCCGAATAGAGCATTTTATGTGCGCGAAATTACTCGTAAAATTGACGAACAAATTAACTCTGTACGTCGTGAATTAGCTAATATGTTGAGCATTGGTATTATAAAAAGTGATAGCTCGAATAATCGTCTTTACTATGAGATTAATCAAGAATATTCGCATTACGAACCCTTACGAGCAATCTTCGCAGATAGTAAACTTCAATCTGAAGTAGCAACTTCTAACGATACCAATGATTGGACTAAACGTTTTAAACAACTTGGAGATGTTAGACTGGCTCTGCTGAGTGGTAAATTAGTCCGTGGTAGTCGAAGTGATGTTGATGTACTTTTAGTAGGTAATATAAATAAAACGCAAGCAAAACGCTTTATAAAAGAACTAGAAGAGGAAGAGAGGAAGCCGCTTAACTACACTGTCATTTCGTATGAGGACTTCTACTATCGTTTAAGTATAAAGGATCGTTTTATTACAACTGTCGTCAATGGTAAATTTACTTTGTTGCAAGATACTGAAGGCGTCCTCACCAGAGAATAAAGTTAAGGAGATATGTGGATGGATATTGAATATAAAGGTGGTAATTGCGTCTTAATCAACACTAAGAAGCTTGCGATTGTTGTTGATCCCAGGCTCTCCAATATAGGCCTAAAGGATCAAGGCGAGAGAGCTCATGTTCAAATACTGACACAGCCTAATCTCGTAGCGCCACATGGTGAAGGTGTTTTAGTGATCGATGGGCCAGGTGAATATGAGGTCGAGAACGTTTCTATCAAGGGCGTGCCCGCTTTGGCATACCTTGACGCTAAAGGTAGTCTTCTAGAGGCTACCATGTATCGCTTAAGTACTATTGACCTAAGTGTGGCAATAATTGGTCATGTCCAACCCACATTAACTGAAGAGCAGCTTGAAGACCTTGGAGTGATTGATGCTCTCATTGTTCCCATTGGTGGTAATGGATTTACCCTTGATACTACAGGTGCAGTACAAATTATTAAAGCCATTGATCCAAAAATAGTAATACCCACTCATTATGCCGAACAGGGTGTTTCGTACGAGGTTCCGCAAGCACCACTCGATACTTTTATCAAAGAACTAGGCGCTCCACAGGAAGAAGTGACTAAATTAAAATTAAAAGCTGGCCAACTTGGTGAATCTTTGACTACTCAAGTTCTAAGACGAACCTTATAGAATTATAGCCAACTTCATAACTACGATTTTGGCTCTATAACAACTTGACGAGCTATCAGGCCTTTTTTCTTCAGTATACGAATAGCTTGTGTACTTAGATACAAAGTAACTTTACGTCCATCAATCATAAAAGTCTTCTTTTGTAAATTAGGCCTCCATACACGCTTAGTGCGACGCAATGAAAAGCTTACATTATTACCGAATTGTTTGCCTTTACCAGTTAATTCACAAATTGCTGCCATGTAGTTTCTCACTGTTACTTCTAAAATTCTTACTTATACTACTGTTTTTACAGAATTAAGTCAACAGCCGCATGAAGTTGCTATATACTATAGAGAGCTATGTTGGAAAATATCGATTTGACTTATTTATTGATCGTTTTAGGCTCAATTTTGCTTTCAATGACACTCCACGAGGCTATGCACGCCTTCGCTAGTTACTGGTTGGGCGATGATACCGCTAAGCTGCAGGGAAGACTAACGCTCAATCCGCTTGCGCATATTGATCCATTCACGACGGTTTTATTACCTCTATTTCTAGCTGCGGTTGGTGCGCCTCCATTTGGTGCTGCAAAGCCTGTTCCATTTGATCCTTATCGTGTTCGCTTTGGGGAGTACGGTGCTGCATTAGTAGGATTGGCAGGGCCGCTCACTAATCTTCTCCTTGCCGTCCTAACAGGTCTATTTATTCGTTTTAGTGGTATTGCGATTGATGAAAGCTTGATTAATGTTCTTATTATATTTACCGTTGTTAATATAAGCTTTTTCGTTTTTAATATGATTCCTTTCCCGCCACTGGATGGTTCACGCATTCTTTATGCATTTGCTCCGGATGGGGTAAGGAATGTAATGGAGCGAATCGAAGGAATGGGATTTACTGCCATTATTTTCTTTATGCTGCTATTTTATGCAATATTAAGCGAACCTTTTACGCTTATCGTGCGAGCGCTTATAACCCTTATAGCGGGTGCATAGCACTGCCTTGTAATGTATAATAAAAGTTGCCCTGCCAGGTTGATAGTGTAGGTTGTATGATTTTCCTGAACAGTTATTCCCAAAAGGGGGCTTTATATCATCTATCTCCGTGGAAATAGATTGTGAGCACCCACCTGTACAACAGCGGGAATATCTACAGACTATACTCGAAGCCGGTAGGGTTATTAAATTCGCGGCGGGATGTGGCGCAGTTGGTAGCGCGCACGGCTGGGGGTCGTGAGGCCGCAGGTTCAAATCCTGTCATCCCGACCATGGCATAGTTATGAAACAAATAATATTCACACTGGCGATCATTAGAAAAGACCAAAAGATTCTTCTTTTACATAGGAGCGACACCGGAATAAACCAATTGCCAGGTGGAATTCTTGTATTCGGCCAAGAACCAAAGGCGATGATAAGTAGTATTGTAAAAGAGCAGCTAGGGCATGATTCTAACGTTGTTCAGCTCCTCGACACTATTTCGGTGATTGATGGAGGAATACAGATAGTAGGTATAGTCTTTTTTATGAGTATTGAGGGGCTAGGGCATCATCTCTATTTGGGTTCACAATTCGATCATTATGAGTGGGTTTACATGTCAGAATTACAACAAAAAAAAATAGATAATGTTACGAAAGAAACCTTACAACGATACAGCAATCAGAGCAACTTCAGGGGTATCAACCAAAGTTATGATGTAACATCAACAACTCTAGATAATGAGACTGAAGTGACAGTCTACACCGATGGTGGTTCTCGAGGTAATCCTGGACCTTCTGCGGCAGGCTTTGTTATTCTCAATAAAAACGATGAAGTATTGTTTGAGGGCGGCAAATATTTGGGCATTACTACAAATAATCAAGCCGAATACCAAGCCGTAAAACTGGGTCTAGAAAAGGCATATGAGCTTGGGGCTAATGTTGTTAAGTTTAAAATGGATAGTCTCCTTATAGTTAATCAAATGCTAGGAGTTTATCAGATTAAAAACCGCGATCTATGGCCGATCTATGCGCACATCAAAGAGACTATTAAGAAGTTCGAGAGAGTGACCTTCTCTCATGTAAGACGAGAGTTTAATAAAGAGGCAGATGCTCTGGTAAATAAAGTACTTGATGAACGTAGGTAATATAGATTAATTGATACTATTGGTTGTATAATATCTATTGCAGATTACTGAGTGGTCGCTTGAACTTAAGTTTAAGAGGAAAGTCCGGGCAGCATAGGGCAAGACAGTTGTTAACTGCAACCGGGGGCGACCCTAGGGAAAGTGCCACAGAAACGATACCGCCGCTTCCACGCGGTAAGGGTGAAAGGAGTGGGGTAAGAGCCCACAGCTAATCATGGTGACATGATTAGAAGGTAAACCCTGTCTGCTGCAAGGAGGTCTGTTTTCTGCCTAAAACAGTAGTAGCCCGCTAAATAGACCGCTAGAACCGCTTGACTGTGTAAGTAATTACATAGCTAGATAGATGATCACTTCAACAGAACCCGGCTTATAGGTAATCTGCTTATGAAAACACTGCTTGGTTTAGCAGTGTTTTCATTATAAAAATAAGAAGCTTATTTTTTTGCTATAGCCGCAATAGAGTTGAAAACTTTCGGTTCTGTTGCGGCTAACTCAGCCAGGATTTTACGATCAAGCGTAATGTTATTTCCTTTCAGCCCCGCGATAAGTCTTGCGTAAGTTATGCCATTATCACGTGCCGCAGCATTAATGCGAGTGATCCAAACACCCCTAAGGTCACGCTTTTTATTACGACGATCGCGATAGGCATATTGCATTGCACGGATAATTGCCTGTTTGGCCAAGCGGAATGATCGACGCCTCGCGGCTTGCATGCCTTTTGTGAGCTTTAAGACTCTGTTATGCCTACGATGTGCAGTTACGCCTCTCTTAACTCTCATAATTAAACTCCAAGTGCCTTTTTGATATTAAAAGCATTCTTACCCTTAACAATTGATGGTGTAGCGAGTGATCGCTTACGAGCACTTCTTTTCTTCTCCTTAAAGTGGGTAGTACCAGCATTAAGACGAAGTAGTGTGCCGTTTGCTGAACGTTTAATCCGCTTGGCTGTCCCGCGGTGTGTCTTTGGCTTTGGCATTCGTATTACTCCTTACTGCTATACTCAAGTTTTTACCGGCCAATTGGGCCTTTTGATCAATGACTGCAATATCACTAAGTTTTTCAATGATTTGATCTAGTAGGGTGTATCCGAGCTCGGTGTGGGCCATCTCTCGACCTCGGAAGAAGACCATTATTTTAACTTTGTGACCGTCACCTAAGAATTCACGAATCTTGCGTAATTTTATCTCAAGATCGTGCGCGCCTATTTTTAGGCCTAATCGCATTTGTTTAACTTCACCAATTTTTGCATGTTTGCGACTTCGTTGCTGTTCTTTAGTTTTCTGATAATTATATTTGCCCCAGTCAACTATACGAGCAACGGGTGGATTAGCATTCGGTGAAATCTCGACAAGATCAAGCTCGTGACCTTCTGCCTCTGAAAGTGCTTCGGCTCGAGAGAGGATACCGATTTGATTGCCATCTGGATCTATGACGCGAAGCTCATGAGCTCTAATAGCCTCATTAATCCGAACAGGTTTACTAATTACGGTCTCCTTGTCACGAGTTATTGATTTCAGGCAGTATTTTATCAGATATTACTATAGATTTCAATAAGCCCTTTTTTAAAATTGTCGATAGCGATACTGCAATGCTTCTGACATATGGTTGGGGTGTATGTCGACTGATTCCTCTAAATCGGCAATCGTTCGACTAACTTTTATAATCTTGAAATAAGATCGAGCCGAAAGGTTAAGTCTACTGGCTGCTGTATCTAGTAAGGTTTTTGCAGTAGGTGAAAGCTGCACCCTAGTTTTAATGTCATTATTCGTAGCATTGCTATTAGTCTTAGTGGTTGACTTATATCTTTTAGCTTGTTGCCTTCTGGCATCTAGAATCTGTTGTTCAAAGCTTCTTTGTTTGGCATTATCTTTAAGAAGTTTCTTATGTTCAACCCTTGAAATTTCAAGTACTAAATCAATACGATCTAGCAGGGGACCTGATATTTTCTTTTGGTATTGGATGATTTGATGGGCTGAGCAAGTACATTCATGAGTATCGTCAGTGGCGTAACCGCATGGACAAGGGTTTTGGGTTGCTACCAACATGAAGTCGGCAGGATAACTAACGTGCATATCAGTTCGTGCGATAGTAATTATTCCATCTTCTAAAGGTTGGCGAAGTGATTCAATAGCCATCCTTCCATACTCGGGAAGTTCGTCTAAAAACAGTACACCGCGATGAGCAAGACTGATTTCTCCGGGACGTGGATGACGGCCTCCACCTACGAGTGAATTCTGGCTTGCATTATGATGTGGTGAACGAAAGGGGCGGTGCGAAATGATTGTTTCATCAGATTCTCCTGATAGGCTGTGCAATTTAGTCACTTCTATCATTTCTTCTTGAGAGAGTGGGGGTAAGATAGATAGCAGAGCCTTAGCGAGCATAGTCTTTCCAGCCCCGGGAGGGCCATTAAAAAGGATATTGTGGTGACCGGCGGCAGCAATGATAAGCGCGCGTTTTGCACGTTCTTGTCCGTAAATATCGTCGAGAGTGGATTGGCCTGTCTGTATATATCGGGACGGCTGTAATGTGGTGAGCACTTGAGGGGGAATTATCACCTCCTTTTTAAGATACAAATATACTTCATGCAAAGATTTTGCGCCTACAATGTTTATCCCCTCTATCAGGGCAGCTTGTTGGCTGTTTTGTACGGGCACGATTATTGTTTTCATTCCAGCCCGTTGCGCAGTTTCTACGTGCCCAATAATGCCGCGCACAGGACGTAGTGAGCCGTCAAGACTCAACTCACCAACCACAAGAGTACCATCAAAATCCTTTTGATTTAGCTGCTTACTAACACAGAGCAGGGAAAGTGCGATAGGCAGATCAAAATGCGCACCATCTTTTGGCAAGTTGGCAGGTGCTAAGTTTATTGTAATCCTCTTACGAGGAAACTCTAGAGATGAATTTTTAATTGCACTTCTAACACGTTCTTTTGCTTCTTCGATTGACTTATTACCAAGCCCGACAATCAGCAACGTGGGTAAACCATTGCTTGCGTCGCACTCAACTTCAATTATCCTTCCACTGAAGCCAACATTTGTTGCAGAGTTAATACGCGCGATCACACTATATCAGCCTACTTAAATTTATAACTCATCTTTACCATAAATATGATATACTATGCAAGTATGGGGCTGAAACAGCTTCGACGTTTGGACTTTTACAAATTACTTGCAAGTCGAATGCACGACGTAAACGTGTTTTATAACTGCAAAGAATATTTTTGCTCGCATTGCTGACACTTTTCGTGCTCCAGCATTCGCATCGGTTGCTGTTTAATCAGTAACGATCGACTCTTGATATCGGATAGAGAAGTTCGATCTTATATATCCGGTTAGATTTGCTTGCCTGCGGAACAAGTAGATTGATTTTTTTCCGCAAAGCCGCATTCTGTTTTTTGTGTATTTTTTAGGCAATGTGGTTTTTAAAATACACTATGCTTGTAGATGGTAATTTTGTAACCAAGCGGACCGGGGTGCAATACCCCGCAGCTCCACCAAAAAAGACTCATCCGATATGTTGGTTGGGTCTTTTTTGATTTATCAAAAACAACGGCCTGCGAGAAGCCGTTGTTAGTATTTTTGATGCTTTTTGTTTTTGAGCACTTTTTTTATTCAAGTGCTAACCCTATATTAAGGATCATTCTAGCGGCTGTCAACAAGTTTTTTTAATTTGTGAATATATTGTGGAAAACCTCAATGTATAACTAAAAGCGCGAAAAACCTAAGCGCCTACGCGTTAGAGCCCTATTCCTCCAAAATAAGATCATCGTTATATGTACACAAATTCTCAGCTTATCTTGATCTACTTTATAGACTTTCTTCTATCAAAGATAATTTGCCGCACGTATTATAATTCTCTAATCAAATACCTTAGACACTAATCGTGCTGGGCTTGCCAAGTAGCCTGGTGCTGGCAGTTCTTGCTAGATACCATCTCACTTTAAAACTAGTCCATGATAGCAAACTGCCACGTGGATACCTTAGTTGTGAAGCGGCTCAGTTATCTATACGACACGAAAATGAGGTTACAGTTCGCCTTACTAGGCAAACTTTGAGAATCGGCTCTATAGTGTCATGTCAGTAAAAAGCTTAGAATTCAGTTAATTAGGTAACGTAGTTCATAACTAGTTTTTGATGTTTAAATTACAACTCGTAAAATACAACAAAATTACCGATTAGCAACGAGGCAACAGTTTAGTGATGTATTTTAAACTACAATTTTTTTGAATCGAGTATTGACATTTAAGAACTAGGATGCTAATTTAAGGGTAAGCTTTTACAAACAAATGTTAAATAAAAAAAGCTTGCACCTTACCCGCCTTGTTGTTGGCGGAGCATAGACAACTACTGACATGAGAGTTATCTATGCCCCGTCATCTGACGGGGCATAGATAATGCCGTTTGGTATAAAAAGCTAGACGGTATCACATTGTGCTCTCTGTTAAAGAGAGCGGTTGGTCGCCGAGCTGGGAACTGCTAATGATTTACCATAAAGAGCGGATTTCCCCGCTCGGTTCTTTTCTTTCAAGCTGTCCGTATTAAGGACGACTTATTGGTATAGTGAATTTGAGGTGAAGTTATGCAGCGTTTTAAAAGATATTGGATCTATTTTTTGCCATTCTTCTCTTTGGCTATGTTAATCACCATGCTTAATTTGACAAGTCCTTTGGAGGTAGGCCCAGCGGGAACGCTTTTGATTTTTGTTCTGATGTATCTTTTTTTTGCGAGTATGCTTTATACCATAACCTTGTCACTGACTCTATTTTCCCTACATTTAATTGGATTGAAACGAGATGTAAAAAAGCAAAAGCTTTATTATTTGACCAGTATAACCGCGCTTGGCCCAGTATTTCTTCTGGCACTTAATTCAATTGGTCAGTTAGACTTGAAAGATTTTGTGCTTGTTTTTCTATTAATTAGTATCGCTTGTTTTTATGTGACTCGACGATTCTAGTAAACACCTATAAACGCTTATGATCTCTATGTTACAATTTAGCTAGTTATGGAACCTAAGTTACCAATGCCCAGTCCTTCTCCAGAGATGGGTGGCTATCGACCAGAAACGCCTCAGCCTATCGAAGCTCATCCTTCCCCTGAACGAGATGAACAGCCAACTAATGGTGAACGGAATGAAGTTCAACAACATATGCCACCAGCAGAACCTGCTGTAGTTCCGACTGTACCTGTGATCCCGGTCCTTACACCCTCCCTCCAAGATGACAATACACCGGTTGCGCAAACTTTGATGGACGATAATCCACTCTCAGCTTCTGACGAAGACCTTATTGAGCGTGAATGGGTGGATAAGGCGAAGCGTATTGTTCGAGAAACACGAACAGACCCCTATAGACAAGAAGACGAAGTTAGCAAACTACAGGCTGATTATATTAAGAAACGGTACGGCAAAGATATTAAATTAAATAAATAGAAAGATATATGGCGGGGTTTTTAATTGGCTTCTTTATAGGAATAGTATTGCTCTCGCTATTTGGCTACCTTGCTTATTGGCAGTATCGTAAGGTCCTCCGCGAAGCAAAGAATTATGAGCGTGGCCTTAAAATGGTGCCACTATTAATACATTTACCTCCTTCAAGTGATGATATTGAAGTAGGGGGTCGTGATGTTCGAGATGTGACTGAAGAGACAATCTCACAATCTCAGATAATGTATAATATTATTTCTAGTACTGCTACGAAAGGCTTTAAAAGCCGACTGTATGGCCAACGTCATATTGCGTTTGAGATCGTAGCAACTAAGGGACTAATTCATTACTACGTAGTTGTACCACTTGTCCTTTTGGATGTAGTAAAACAAGCAGTGGTAGCTGCTTATCCTGCCGCACGGCTTGAAGAGCACGAAGAGCACAATATTTTTAGTGAGATGGGCAAAATTAGCGGTACGATTGGTGGTGAATTAACTCTGAAGAAGGACTTTGTTTATCCGATCGCAACTTTTGAAGAAACAAAACGCGACGCTATGCAGGCAATACTTAATGCATTTGCAGTTGTCACTGATGGTGATGGAGCGGCTATTCAAATATTATTGCGGCCAGCTCGTGAAAGTTGGTCAAAAACTTCATTAACTCAAGCTGCAAAAATTAGAAAAGAAAAAGGACTTCCAAGTGGCATGAATGGCCTATTATCCGCAAAAGAATTAGGCGAAGCACTTTGGAAACCCCCGACACCAAAAGAAGCAAAACTTGAGGATAGACAACTAAGCACATTAGAACAGGCAACAATTGACGCACTAGAAGAGAAGACAAGACATCCTGGCTATGAAGTGCTTATTAGGGTAGTTGCCTCGTCCAATACGGCAACGCGGTCTCAAATAATTTTAAAAAATCTTGTCGCTGCTTTTTCGTTGTTTGACTCGCCGGGCAAAAATGGCTTTAAATTTACCCTTGCAAAAAATGTAGAAAGCTTCATAACTTCTTTTATATTTCGTTTTTTCCCACCAGAGATTAGGCAAAATATATTAAATAGTGTTGAATTAGCTACAGTTTTTCATTTTCCTGATCAACGCAATACCCCCACTTCACAGCTTAAACGACAAGCCTCAAAACAAGTCGATGGACCGACTCATATGGCAGATGAAGGTTTATTGCTCGGATATAATGTATATCGAGGAGTCAAGAAAGAGATAAGACTAGGGCTCGTTGATAGACGTAGGCATAGTTACATTATTGGACAAACGGGTACAGGTAAATCCGGGTTATTAGAGAATTTAGCCCTACAGGACATGCTTGACGGAAGGGGTTTTGCTTTTATTGATCCGCATGGAGATTCAGCTGAGCGTTTGCTCGGTATGGTCCCAAAAGAAAGAGTAGAGGACGTTATCTACTTTTCGCCTGGAGATATGGAGAATCCAATTGGATTAAATTTATTCGAGTTTGAGACTGAAGAACAAAAAGACTTTCTCGTGCAAGAAGCTATTGCTATGTTGTATCGACTCTATGATCCTGGGCATACGGGTATTATCGGCCCACGCTATGAGCATTGGTTTCGTAATGCAGCACTGACTATCATGAGTGATCCCGCAGGCGCTTCATTTATCGATATTCCACAGGTGTTTAATGATAATAATTTTGCTAAGTCAAAACTAAAATACGTCAAAGATCAGACAGTTTTGGATTTTTGGAACAAAGAAATGGCACAAACTAGTGACTATCATAAAAGCGAAGTGCTTGGTTGGTTTGTCAGTAAATTTGGTGCTTTCCTATCGAATGAAATGATGCGCAATATCATAGGTCAAACAAAAAGTGGCTTCAATCTTAGAGAGATTATGGATAATAATAAAATTCTGTTAGTTAATTTAAGTAAAGGTAAAACCGGTGAGCTCAACTCTCAGCTCCTCGGTATGATATTTGTTATGAAATTTCAGGCGGCAGCTATGGGTAGGGCTGATTTAACAGAGGAGCAGCGCAAAGATTTCAGCCTTTATGTTGATGAGTTTCAGAATTTTGCGACAGATTCTTTTGAAGGTATTCTATCTGAGGCGCGTAAATATCGTTTAAGTTTGATTCTGGCAAACCAATTTATGACGCAATTAAACGATAAAATTCGCGAAGCTATTATCGGTAATGTCGGTACAATTATTTCTGGACGCATCGGCACTACAGATGCTGAGCTGATGGTTAAAAAATTTTCACCTACTTTTGATGCTGAAGACTTAACAAAACTCCCCAATTTTGAAGCAGTGGCTTCTGTAATGATTAATAATGTACCGTCAGCGCCATTTAGCATGTCTTTAATTCCTCCGCTTGGCAAGCCAAATCCACAACTTACCAATGCTCTGAAGCGCCTGTCTGCCGCGAAGTATGGACAACCGCGTAAGACTGTTGAGCAAGAGATATTTAAGCGCCTCAGATCAGATGAGCAACCTACGAAACCATCAGTAAAGTCTCCCGTGAGTATAACGGCTGGTCAACCTAAAAGCACTACGGGTTCTTCTTTTCTTGATGAGTGGTTAGCTAAGCGTAAACAAAAGATTGCTAACCCTCCTTCTCAGAAGCCTCCCCTTATAACCTCTTCGATACAAACGAGTTCAAGAAATATAGTTCAAGCAAAAAAACCTATAGCTAAGCCACTTGAAAGCCCAGAGCAACATAAAAAGATTAACACAATTTCTGCCGCTGGTTTAGAAAAGCTTCAAAGCATAGGAGTAGGCGATCATATAAAAGTAAAGAACGCTGATCAACTACAAGCTGCGTCTCCAAGTGTTGAAGATAGTAACACACTTTTACAAGAGGTTGAAAAAACGCAATCCCAAGCAATTATGCAAAATAGTCAGTCCGTAGGAACTGAGCTTAAAATTGTAAGGCCAAAAACTGAAGAGCAACAAATACCAGCACAGGAAGAAAATCTAGATGAAATATTCATTGATATACGTGGTAATCTACACCACACAGAAGAGAAATCTTCAGATCATAAGTCAACTAAATCTAACGAGGACGCTTAGCGATAACTCGTAAGAAGTCAACAATGATACCGATTAACCAGCCAATAATAAAAGCGGCAATAGTTTCAAAGCCCGTTAAAGCGAAACCCATATAGCGAGCGTAAAGATAAACGCCTAACACCCCTAAAAATGCAAATATACTACCAAAAAGAATTGAATTTGGCCTTGCAATAGTGCTAGCCGTAAGATCGCTAGCGCGTTCAATTGGTTTATTATGTATAATTTTACTGAATGTTCGCTCAGGCCCGTTAAAATGGCTTTGAATATCTTTGAGGGTACGTTTATAGGTGTGCTCACGTTCTTGTTTTGATATCACACCAACCGTTTTATCCCGTTCAACCGCAGACTGCTGCTGAGGCTCTTTTGAATATTCTTTTGTGAAAAGAGCCTCAGCAGTCGCCTCTGCGTGTGCTTGCTCAATGCTAGCCTCCAAGTCGTTATCCAGAACCTCTTTTTTATGTTCTCGATTACGCTCTAGTTCGGCAAGACGTTCGCCAGCAGTCTTTTCGAGCGAAGGAACCTTTCTTTCAGGACTTTCAATTTGTCTCTCTGCCATAATACTTCCTTATACTGTACCACCATCGAATTGTTTTCGAAGCAATCGTACTTCTCTATTCATTTGTCGGCTTCGGGCATAGAAATAAGTAACTGTCATAAAGAGGCCTCCTGCAAATATTACATTACCACCACTACCAGTCGACGGGAGTTGTTGAATGGTAGCTTCAACTAGTTTCTCCGGGGGACAGTCTACTTTAATGTTAGTCGTGTTTCCGTATGAATTCGTCATAATGCAATTATAAGAAGAAGGATTATTGCCCGCACGTGGAGTAGTAGATATCTTATCTGAGACTTGCACAATAATGCGTCTTGTATCGACTTGGCCAGGTTGTAGGGTAATCTTATCCCATTTCAGTACTTTATTTGTTAGGTTCATAGATCCGCCACCATTCTCGAATAAGGTAGCATATTCTAAAACATCAGCCAGGCTTTCCTCGACGCTAGTAGTTGTTGTCGTTAATCCAATATTAGCTGTGTGAAGCGTATATTCAATACGATCACCTGGCTTGGCTAAAGTAGTATCAGCATCTTTATTGGCTTGCGTAAGATTCTTTGCAATCTTTGATTGCGTAATAGGAGATACGCAATTCTCATCTTTTAACCACAGTGTTGTATTATGAGGGCAAGGTTGACAGTCTTTATCGGAAGCATTAAGAATGGCATTGAACTTACATTGATTTACTTTTGCGATTGTAACTGATTTGGTGCATTGTGGGGCATCAAGGCTTGCAACGCTTGATTTAATAGTACTCTTTGCGGTGTATGTGCCTTCGCCAAGGGTAAGTATATTTGTTGTAAATGATACTTTGTCTGAATTATATGATGTATTAAATACTATTTTACCCTGAGAGTCAGTGACGGTATAGGTATACGCTTCTATATGGGCGCCATTATCCACTCGTGCGGTTGTAGCGAAGCGAATTTTAGTTCTGTCTATCAAGTTGACAAGTAGACTGGTGCATTCAACAATTGGCGTGGCTTGTGGTGAGCAGTTGCCAGGAATAATTACCGTATTCGGTATTTGAACACTTGCTTCTGCCCACCCTGAAAGTGGTTGCATAATCCCCCAGACTTCAGTAGATTGTTGATCGGCTTGATACTGTTCCGGAATGGTAAAGTTAAATCCATGCCCTGCACCAGCAGGGGAATGGGGGGTGGGTTGATCAGCAGTTATTGGACCATAGACTTTCCCTTTTCCAGGGGGGCCACCAAAGAAAAGATATACTTTGACGGGCTGAGAGGGTTGTCTCTCATCGTAAGCAAAACCTTGGACAGTTTTGCAACTAGCGCTTAAAAAATTAGCTTTTGGTAAGCGACGAACGTCTTTTTTGATCTGAAAATTACCACACTTTTTCATAACAGAAAACCAGCCGATTTTTGCGGAGTTACCAACAAAAGATTCAGTGCAGAACGAACCTCCATTAAAGCGATCATGCAGGTAAAGAGGTGTCGAATAGAAAATAGATACACCTTGTTGGGCCGGTATTTGATGGGTAAGTTCACCCTCTCCAGAACTAAATAGATGTTGACGGCCAAAACTAATGATAGTGTGATCTTTTGAACAAGTTTTTTCAGCCTTCATGGCTGCTATTTCAGCTCTTGTAACGCCAAAATATTCCATGAGATTCTTAAAATCGTTCTTACCTTGAGCACCACTGTCATATATTGATAGAATATCTCTTACCGAAGAAACACCTCCCGGAATAATATCGGAAGCACTACTTGCTAGAGCTTGATCTGGAGGGGTGAGTACGGCGAATGACTGCACAACAAGTGCAAGTGATGTAAAAATGAGTCCTAGACGTCTCGTTGCTTGTTCTTTTTTGAGTCTCCTGGCGTAAAAGCCTAGCTGCCCAACTAGAGCTGGACTAAAGGGCAGGCCGGAAACTATTTTCCGAAACATGTTTATTTAACTCCTTATCCTTAAATTTAGCATAAGAAATATACTCAGTACAATAGGTTGCATTGAACATAAATTGCCAGGTATAATAAAATGGTTGTAAAATTCAGGTGCGTGATTTGAGGGGAGAATGACTAAACAAAAACAGTCTGCTACTGAATATGATGCAAGTCAAATTCAAGTTTTAGAAGGATTAGAGCCGGTTCGTAAGCGCCCGGGCATGTATATTGGTAGTACCGGTTATGATGGCGTACACCACCTTATAAAAGAAGTTGCGGATAATTGTATAGATGAAGCCATTGCAGGGCACGCCACTAAAGTAGAAGTGGTATTGCTTGCTGATGGGGGTGTTCGAATAACAGATGATGGTAGAGGTATCCCTGTTGATAAACATCCTAAAACTGGTAAAAGTACTCTTGAAACGGTTTTAACGGTTTTACATGCCGGCGGTAAATTTGGCGGGGGTGGATATAAAGTCTCGAGTGGCTTACATGGCGTCGGTTCGAGCGTTGTGAATGCGCTTTCGGTAAAGCTCATCGCTGAGGTCTATAAAAACAACAAGATTTATCGACAGGAGTATACTCGTGGCATACCCCAGAGTGATTTGATTGTTGTAGGAGATACAGCGAAGAGCGGTACATCAATCACCTTCTACCCTGATCCAACGATTTTTGAAACAGTAGTCTTAGATTACAAATGGGTATTGGACTATCTTCGTCATCAAGCCTACCTGACCAAAGGAGTGCAGGCTTCAGTGCAGGATGAAAGAACCGGCATGCGCTACGCTTTTTACTTTGATGGTGGCATCAAATCTTATGTCAAGCACCTCAACATTGGCAAAGATATAATGAGTGATGATATTTTCTATATTGAGCGTCCCGTTGAAGAGAGTATGGTGGAAATTGCAGTCCAATACACCGATACGTATGTTGAAACCGTAAAAGCTTTCGCGAATAATGTGTATAACTCTGAGGGAGGCACTCATTTGGTGGGTTTTCGAACTGCCTTAACCAGAGTGGTCAATGAATACGCTCGTAAGAGTGGGCTTCTTAAAGAGAAAGAAGAAAACCTTACCGGCGAAGACTGTAGAGAGGGTCTGACGGCAGTTATTCTGGTTAAATTGCCGGATCCACAATTTGAGGGCCAGACTAAAAATAAGCTTGGCAATCCTGAAATGCGTCGATATGTGGAACAGGTAATGAGTGAATGGTTTGCCTATTACCTTGATGAGAATCCGGCGACCGCAAAAAAGGTTATTAGCAAAGCGCTTTTAGCTGCTCGCGCTCGGAAGGCTGCCCGCGCTGCTCGCGAGAATATCATTCGCAAAGGTGCCCTTGATGGCCTTTCTTTACCGGGTAAACTGGCTGATTGTTCAAGTAAAGATCCTCAAAACTCGGAACTCTATATTGTGGAAGGCGACTCTGCGGGTGGTTCGGCGAAGAGTGGTCGCGATAGTAAAACTCAAGCGATTTTGCCACTTAGAGGGAAAGTTTTGAATGTTGAGAGGGCTCGGTTGGATAAAATGTTGGCTAACAATGAAATCGTTAGCTTAATCAAGGCTTTAGGAGTCGGTATAAGCGAGCAATTTGATCTGAGTAGTTTGCGCTACGATCGGATCATAATCATGACAGACGCCGATGTAGATGGTAGTCATATTTCTACACTGTTAATGACTTTTTTCTTTCGATTCATGAAACCAGTTATAGATGGTGGTCACATTTATTTAGCGAAGCCACCTCTCTATCTTTTGAAAGCATCCGGCAATAAAAGATATTATGCCTATAGTGATGATGAGCGCAACGAAATTATGGATCGTCTCATCGTTGAACGAAAAGATCGAGGCACGAAATTAGATGCTTCTGATGATAAGCGTAAACAAGCTGGGCTTGTGGATATTCAGCGCTATAAAGGTCTTGGCGAGATGGATGCCGATCAATTATGGGATACTACTATGAATCCGGAGAATCGCGTACTTATTAAAGTTAAAATTGAAGATGCTGAAAAAGCAGATGCTATATTCAATAAATTAATGGGCACAGAGGTAGACTTAAGAAAAACTTTCATCCAGACTCATGCAAAATTTACTAATACTGAGGAATTGGATATCTAGGCTATGGACAATGAAGTAATAACAACTGAAGGAGAGCTAGTTGAGCGGCCTGAACATTCAAAAAGTTTAGAGTTGGAGACAGTTGAAGATGTAATGGAGCGGAGCTATCTGCGCTACTCCATGAGTGTCATTGTGGCGCGGGCACTGCCAGATGTTCGAGATGGTTTAAAGCCGGTGCATAGACGTATCCTTTACTCAATGGAAAAAAATGGTTGGCGGCCTGGTTCAAAATTTGTAAAGAGTGCACGTATTACGGGCGATGTAATGGGTAAGTATCACCCCCATGGCGATACGGCGATTTATGATGCAATGGTACGTATGGCGCAGGATTTTTCAATGCGCTATTTACTCGTTGATGGTCAAGGCAACTTTGGCTCCATGGATGGCGATCCTCCTGCCGCTCAGCGATATACTGAAGCTCGTATGGCAAAGATTGGAGCTGAATTATTAGCCGACCTTGACAAGAAGACGGTAAATTTTCGTGATAATTACGATGGCTCAGAACAGGAACCTGCAGTATTGCCGGCAAAAGTGCCTAACCTATTGCTTAATGGACAAATGGGTATCGCAGTGGGTATGGCTACGAATATTCCTCCGCATAATCTTAGTGAACTTGTTGATGCAATTATTCATCTTATTGATCATCAAGATACTACTGTGCTGGAGGATTTACTCAAATACATTAAAGGTCCTGATTTTCCGACTGGCGGTGTGGTGTATGGTGGTAACTCAATGCGTCAGGCCTACGCAGCTGGCAAAGGAAGTGTTGTAATTCGTGCTGTTGCTACTATCGAAGAAGGAGTGAAGGGCAGACACCAGATCATCGTTAGCGAAATTCCATATGCTGTTAATAAAGCTACACTAATAGAACGAATTGCTGATCTGGTGAAAGAAAAAAAAATTAATGGTATATCAGATCTTCGAGATGAAACTGCACGCGGGAAAGTCAGAATTGTTATTGAATTGAAAAAGGATTCTTATCCTAAAAAGATTTTAAATCAATTATTTAAACTAACTCCCCTCCAGACAAGCTTCCACTATAATATGCTCGCCCTGATCGATGGAATTCAGCCAAAGATTCTTGGTCTTGAGGATATTCTTAAGGAATATCTTAAACACAGACAAGTAGTGGTTCGGCGACGTACTGAGTTTGAATTGCAGCGAGCGAAAGACCGCGCACATATACTCGAAGGTTTAGCTATTGCGCTTGATCACATTGATGAAGTCATTCGCGTCATTCGCGCTAGTCAATCGAGTGATGAGGCTCAAGAAAATCTTATTGAAAAATTTGGACTTACTGAAATTCAAGCTCGTGCCATTTTAGCTATGCAATTACGTACTCTCACCGGCTTAGAGCGTAAAAAAATAGAAGATGAATTGGCAGAATTAATCACGTTAATTGGTAAATTAGAGGCAATCTTGGCTAACGAAAGTCATATTTTGAGCATCATTAAAGATGAACTTCTTGAGATTAAGAAGGCGTATGCTGATGAACGTCGTACTAAGATCATCGCACAAGAGCTCAATAAGTTTAGTGACGAAGAGTTAATTCCTGACGAACAGGTTGTAGTTACTATAACCACAGAGAATTATATTAAGCGTACATTGGTGAATGAATACCGGCGTCAAAATAGAGGCGGCAAAGGTAAGAGAGGGATGACAACTAAGGAGGAGGATGTCATCGATCAGCTGGTGACGGCTAGTACTCATGATTGGTTGCTTCTATTCACAAATAAAGGTCGTGTTTTTCGTCTAAAAGCATATGAAGTGCCCATGGCTAGCTTAATGGCCAAGGGTATTGCTGTAGTGAACCTCATACAATTACAACCCGAGGAGCAAGTTACTTCTATGGTGCGTATTGATAAGAACAGAGATGAAAAAGGCTATCTTTTCATGATTACAACGCATGGTGTAGTAAAAAAGACCCCACTTGCTGATTATAATAATATTAGAAATTCAGGTTTAATAGCTATTAATCTAGATAATAATGATGAGTTACGGTGGATCCACCTCAGTTCTGGTGAAGATGATGTTGTTATATCTACTGCATTTGGTCAAGCGATTAGATTCAATGAGAGAGATGCACGCTCGATGGGGCGTTCGGCGCGTGGTGTTCGTGGGATACGTCTCCGGACTAATGACGTGGTTGTCGGTGCTGATTTGGTACATAACGATCGTCGATTACTCGTTATGAGTAAAAAAGGGTATGGTAAATTGACGAAAGTGGCCAACTTTCCTACTCATAAAAGGGGTGGTGTTGGCATCAAAGCGGCGATTGTAAATGCAAAAACAGGTAACCTTGTAACGGTTCGCTCGCTTGATGCTAAAGCCGAAGAAGTGCTCATTATTTCTACGCATGGTCAAACCATTAGATTAGGCCTTAAGGATATTCCTTTATTGGGTCGTACTACACAAGGAGTTCGAGTTATGCGTCTAAATAATGAAGATTCGGTCGCTTCTTTAGGTTTAGTAGCTGATGATGCTCAAGTAAATCTTAGTGAAAACGATGAAAGGCAGCCTGAAGAAAAAGATTAGATTATGGAAACGACTATATCAATATATCTTTTTATTCCGTTTACGGCTTGGATCTTATCTCAGTCACTGAAATACTTTGTGCAAGGCTTAAAATCAAATTCGTTAACCAATTATCGGCAATTATATAAATCAGGTGACATGCCAAGTTCTCATTCTGCTTTAGTTGTTGCGCTCCTCGCTACTATTGGAGCAAAGAATGGCATACATTCTGTTGAGTTTGCAATTGTTGCAGTTTTGGCTTTAGTTGTTTTATACGACGCGGTCAATGTACGCCGTGCAGTTGGCGAACAAGGTGTCGTCATCACACGATTATTACAGAGTAAGAAAAAGAAAGAATCTTTCTATACCGCAAAAGGACATACTTTGATGGAAGTTGGGGCAGGTAGTCTTATCGGCTTCACAGTAGCTTTAATAATGTTGCGATTTTTGTAACATATTTTGCCATTTAAAACTGTTGACATCTAAAGGTCATCACTGTAGTATCAGGAATAGTCTGTGAGCCATTTTTAGAGTGCTTTAGTGCATATTAACAATTTGGTAGTGCAATCAACGTCAGTTTTTAATATAAGAGTATTTTTTACTCTTTTTATGGAGAGTTTGATCCTGGCTCAGGATGAACGCTGGCGGCGTGCCTAATACATGCAAGTCGTGCGGCAGCATGCTTCTCACTGTTTATTTCTCGTCTTTCGGAAGAAAAAATGTGGATTTTTCTTTTACAGGAATGGCCCACATTCAAAAACGAAGGAGGAACATCTGGTATAGCCAGAGAGAGGAATAAAGAGTGAGAAGTGATGGCGAGCGGCGGACGGCTGAGTAACACGTGGGAATCTACCCCAAAGTGAGGGATAACTGCCCGAAAGGGTGGCTAATACCGCATATGGTCTTCGGATTAAAGCTTTTAGCGCTTTGGGAAGAGCCCGCGTTCGATTAGCTTGTTGGTGAGGTAATGGCTTACCAAGGCGACGATCGTTAGCTGGTCTGAGAGGATGACCAGCCAGACTGGAACTGAGACACGGTCCAGACTCCTACGGGAGGCAGCAGTAAGGAATCTTCCACAATGGGCGAAAGCCTGATGGAGCAACGCCGCGTGCAGGATGAAGGCCTTCGGGTCGTAAACTGCTTTTATAAGTGAGGAATATGACGGTAGCTTATGAATAAGGATCGGCTAACTCCGTGCCAGCAGCCGCGGTCATACGGAGGATCCGAGCGTTATCCGGAGTGACTGGGCGTAAAGAGTTGCGTAGGGGGTAATTTAAGCAGATAGTGAAATCGTGTGGCTCAACCATGCGGCTATTATTTGAACTGGATTACTTGAGAATATAAGGGGTAGATGGAATTCCCAATGTAGGGGTAAAATCCGTAGATATTGGGAGGAACACCGATAGCGTAGGCAGTCTACTGGTATATTTCTGACCCTGAGGCACGAAAGCGTGGGGAGCGAACCGGATTAGATACCCGGGTAGTCCACGCCGTAAACGATGGATGCTAGCTGTTGGACGTATCGACCCGTTCAGTAGCGAAGCTAACGCGTTAAGCATCCCGCCTGGGGAGTACGGTCGCAAGATTAAAACTCAAAGGAATTGACGGGGAGCCGCACAAGCGGTGGAGCGTGTTGATTAATTGGATGCTAAGCCAAGAACCTTACCCAGACTTGACATCCTTGGAATTACTTTGAAAGAAGTGAGTGCCTTCGGGAGCCAAGTGACAGGTGTTGCATGGCCGTCGTCAGCTCGTGTCGTGAGATGTTAGGTTAAGTCCTTCAACGAGCGCAACCCTTATGATTAGTTGTATTTTTCTAGTCAGACTGCCCTGGTAACGGGGAGGAAGGAGGGGATGATGTCAGGTCATTATTACCCTTACGTCTGGGGCTTCAAACGCGCTACAATGGCCAGTACAATGGGCAGCCAAGTCGCGAGACGGAGCAAATCCCACCAAAGCTGGTCTCAGTTCGGATTGCAGGCTGAAACTCGCCTGCATGAAGTTGGAATCGCTAGTAATCGCAGGTCAGCACACTGCGGTGAATACGTTCCCGGCTCTTGTACACACCGCCCGTCAAACCATGAAAGTCACCAACACCCGAAGTTC
>JARIHL010000079.1 GCA_029288315.1 Candidatus Saccharimonadota bacterium | reverse complement strand
CACGAAGCACTCCTTCATCAATCGGCGTTGGCTCACCAGGCACACTCCCGACCAGACACCGCAACGTGTCATACGAAGGTACATAATGAAGCATGCCATCAAGCACCCTGAACACCTCGCCATTCTGCCGGTTCTTCACATAAGTATTATCCGGGCAGTGGAGTTTTTCTGGCGTCAAGGTTGCTTGGTTGAGTGCCTCGCGGCTAACCTCGACCTGCTGAAGGTGAGCACCCAACCGGCAGTGCAGAGCGAACTCACTCGCATATTCATACCGGGTGTACGGATTCTCGCCATAAACATACCAACGCTCTTGACCCCCAGGCCCAGCAAGCACCACCTGCGGCGGATAACCACAGTGTGCAATACCGCCAGTTGGCCGATGATCATCCACAAACCGATGGATCATACTCAGTGGCACCTGCTGCACCGCACCGCCCTTGTAACGAACAAGGCAATCCAGCACAGTATTGTTATTCACCCAGTACATTCGCTCGGCCTGCATCTCATAGAACGCCGGATCATCCAGCGCCTTAAGGATCGTCACCGTACCAGTTGTGTCTGGAATCTGCGTCGGCCACTCAGTCGGAGCAGACAAGAACCCGTCCATACTATATGCTGGCAACACAACCTGCTTGCCACTGCCACCCAAATAAGCCACTTCTTCTCGGCTCCGTAATGGCCACGCGAAACCATACTGCATCATGTACCAGACATTATTACTCTTGTCGATCACAAACGTATTATTGTCAGGCCGGCGTCTATTATCTCGCCCGACACTACCCTCAATAGCATGAATCTCATCGTTGCGCATCCAGGCTGGTTCCGTCGTACCATGCCGCTGACGCATTTGCCGGGTGAACTCATCGTTCAGCCCAGGAATACTACCATTGTAGTAAAACAACGACCCGCCAGCCGCCACATACCGATGCTCACCAGCCTCCCGGTTAAAAATAACCATCCCATCCGGCGGGGTGCCATGCCAGTAGCCATGGGGGTCGATAGACCAGGTGGGAGAGGAATTGCTAGCACTATTAGATCCGTTGAGGTCTTGGAAGTGGATGTAGCCTGAAACAGCATTCTTATTAATAATGCGTCGGTTGTAATGACCTCTGCCATCATAGTTGTATTCTTGAAGAGTAACCTCAGTACCATTAACAGATTCAACCCAGGCCACGTGGCCCCACTCGCTCATACCATGCGCATTGGCGTCCCACCAAGCTACCGCTCCAGGAGCTGGATTCATGTCAACCGAAAAGCCGTTCGCACGCGCAGTATCATCCCACGTAAGGGCGTTGCCGTACTGCCCTTTTGATGTATTATTCCGAAAGCTCAAGTTATTTGTAGTATTTAGCTTCCAGGAAACGAAGGACGTACATTCACGCTTGAAGAAAGCCCATGGATCGGCTGTGCATTGATCATTGGCACAGGTCGGATCATTGGCGTATGGATAGCCACCCGTCTCTCCTGCCGTAGCTGGTGTTCCTAATCCGATAGTTAGAGCGCTTATAACCAAAAGCACCACTAGCAATTTTAGACACGCCTCGTTTAGTTGTTTCAAACCACTGTGCATGATTTCTCACCCCACTCTGTCTTGTGAAATGTGAACGTACCACTTACGATCAATCTTGAATCATAAGCTTGTCGAGAAAGTAGCATGTGTTCGGTAAGTTTGTAAAGCGTTTTTATTCAATATTTATAATCACTTGCTATAAAAGGGCAATGTAGGCTATCTTGTTGATAAGTTATCATTGTTAATACACAACAAGGAGCAATTAAAAAATGAAATTTGGAAAAAATAGTGGCTTCGGTGTAGTGGCGATAATTTTAGCAATTCTTATAATTGGAACCTTGGGTTTTGTGGGATGGAGGTTTGGGGATGCGAACAAAGTTAGACAGAATGATCAAGAAACCAATCAATCTAAAGGCAACGATGAGCGTATCGATCCCATTAAACCAAGTGAAGAAGTTAGCTTATTAAATGGTCAGTTAAAAACACAAGCTCCAACTGGATGGAGTAAATCAAGTGAAGGACAGCTTAGGAAGAAGATAGATAGTAAAACGTATGTTGCAGAGTTCCAACTTACTGATACCGACTATTTAACTGGCAATTATGCTGGAAATATGTCTATTAACCAACGGACCAAGACTGCAAAAAAGACACAAATATTTATTATAAAAACGGTTAATGGCTATATCTCAATAAGTTCTTGTGAGCCTAGTGACCAAAAGGCTTGTTCATTGAGGCTTAATGGGAGGCCGCTTTTTATCTTACTTCACGCGTATCAGCAAGGGGATCAATATGCGCGTGAGTTAAACTTTGAGGATCCGTATACTATACAAGTAGTTAAAGAATTTGTGGCAATCGCTGAAGGCCTAAATCTCTAGTATAAAAATAGACGCTGGCAACATAGCGTAAGTAATAACCAGCAATCATCCCCCGCACGGGAGATAAACGTCAGCACGTCAATGAAATTTATTTTCAAATTCCTGAACTTGGTATAGAATTTAGCCCCGAAGCTTCTTTGACCGATTTAACATACACTATGCATAAAAGCGAAGAAAAAGTATATGCGCACCTACGCGAGTATCCCTTAACGTCAAGGAAGTAAAACTACTAATCGTGCGTCATAAGACTTTTAGTAATAATCCGATATCCGTTGTAACGCTACTTTATCCATCGTATTATCGTCGTAATTTTGCATGTGCGCTCCAACTGTCAAAAAGGTGATGGTTTCGCCACTTACAACAAACCAAACCCTTGGCCATTGATTTGGGCGCAGGCCAACGACCATAACTTCGATCTTCCACAATTCCCAAATGGCATTCTGATGACGCCTATGAATTTTTGCTGGAGCAATAACTTCTTTCGGATCAATCGGGTCAAACTGTACAGCTAACAGCTTTTTGACAGCAGCTAAGCCTTGATCGGCTGCGCGGTATTTCTTGCTGAGCTTTTTAAACTCACCGGTGAACGCTTCATGTTCTAGCCATTGCATCGCTAAAATCTGTGCCTCGGTAAAATGCTAGGTCAAATGCTATATCTTGGCTCTGTTCGGTTGCAATAAACGGTGCTTCAGCGTGTGTTAGGTCTTCTAGCTGCTTGCCGGTTAGATTGCCATAACGAGTTACGACTCTGCTGAGGATGAACTTGTCATCTTCATCGAATACGGACATATCGGGTTTATTTTGTGATGAGTAAACTTCCGTGGGCAAGTAATTGTCTGGGCTTTCGGCTGATCCTGCTTTGAGGAGGCCTTTTTTCTCAAGCGCTGCAATAACTTGTGTGTAGTGTTTGGGGACTGGCCCCATCTTCCACGCTTGGTAAGTGTCCCCGGTTACTGTCTTCGTTGATTCATTAAATTCGTATCGATCGAAGTCAATGTAGTATAAAAGTTTGGCAAGTTTTTTCTTGCCGCGCACTGAACCACCCAATGCCGAGCATAGGTACAAAATGGTATTCTCGTATTTCTGGGTTGCTGTGCTTGCCATACTTAAAATTATACAACGACACAGGGTAATACACTAATGCTTACGGTTATATTTATATGCTAACTGTTGTCCTATCGGGCTAGGGCAACAAAGTCCGTTTTCTAATCTGAATTTATTGAATAGTCGTGTTCTCTACCTTATAAATATACGGTGTAGGTGGGGTTGGCAAAATATTATCACTGCCGTCAGACAAACAACTAAACCATCAGAACAAAACTACTAACCTAAATACTTATAACTACTACAGCCTAATGAAACTACCGAAACTAACTCCAAGACAACAAACAATCCTAAAGTTACTGTACAAATACAGATTCTTAAACCGTATCCAGATACAAACACTAATGGGCCATAAGGACTACAAACGCATTAACGTCTGGCTTGCTGACCTTCGCGATAATCACTACGTTGAATGGATATACTCAACTGACTTCCTCGAAAAATCTAAACCAGGCATTTACTACCTGGGATTAAACGGTATTCGTTGGCTTAAGGAACATCAAGATCACCCGATAGAGGAGTACCGCAAACGCTACCGTGAATCATCCCGGAGCCAAGGATTTATTGACCAGTGCATACTCGTAGCAGATTGCTGCATCGCGATGGACGAGAAAAGTTTCGCTAGCAGCGACAAAGTTCACTATTCGTACACCACCCAGGCCGACTACGCCGACCAAGATAACGGCTATCATTTTTTGAGCGAGAGTGAACTCATACGCCCGCAGCTCTGCTATGAGAGGACAATAGCCACAAAGGGCGACGTCGAGGCTACGACCTACCTATTAGAAGTTATCGAGTCAACCATGCCTCGCTATCTGGTTAGAAAACGCCTGAAGAATTATATTGAATATCTGGAGGATGGCGAGTGGCAGAGCGAGACGGATGAAGACGAGCCGAACCCAATTGCAATGTTCGTGTGCCCTACCTTAACTGACATAATCTACTGCAAGCGAGCCACTAAGCGACTGCTTGAGGAGAAATGGGATGAAGATATTCGGCTGTGGTTTACCACTGTCGAGAAGCTAAAGGCACACGGCATGACCGGAAAGATTTGGGAGGAGATACGAGCGCCGGAAGATGATGACCAAGACGAGGAAGACGACGACGATGAGGATGACGAGGATTGATGCAGCCTAATACGAACTTTCGTTTGTACTCAAACGAAAGTCACCTATTTGCCGAAGGGAAATAGGTTTTCTGCTATCATTAGTAGTAATGAAGCTTTATTTATCCTCAATTGATATACCAACGCCTGACGACCTCGTAGAATTGTTGGGAAAGTCACTTAGTGGAACTACCGTTGCATTAATCCCGAACGCTAAGGACTATTACGTTGAACGGGCTTGGAATTTTGTCATTGGACAGCGCATTAAGCTATTTGAGTCATTGGGCATGACGGTTACCACAGTGGACTTGCGTAAGTACAATGATGGAGCAGTCTTAGAGGGCGTGCTTGCGTCTCAAGATCTTATCTGGGCCATGGGAGGGAATACATTTATCCTACGATATGAAATGCGAAGAAGCGGGTTCGAAGAGGTTATTCAACAGCTACTCAAGAAAGGTATTGTCTATGGCGGTGACAGCGCCGGTGCACTAGTGGCTGGCATTTCAATTGGTGGCCTTAATATAGAATCTGCTGACGAGCCGCAATTTGCAGAGAAAGTAATTGAAGACGGGCTAGGTTTCGCACCCTATATTATTGTGCCTCATGTAGATAATGCAGAATTTGAAGAGGTTATGAAAACCGTGGAGGCAAGGCCTGATCAGGACAAAATCATTAAGCTAAAAGATTCTCAAGCGGTGATTTTTAATAACAGCAACTACAGAATTGCCAATGCTCAAAAGTAGCCTTAATTAATAAAAGCTATGCCCGACAAATCCGACGAAGAAATCAGAAAGAGCATTAAGGAGTACGAGGAGTCATTGCCCGACTCTGATCGTAACCCTAATGTTGAGGATGATACGAAGCGCCTTATTGAACGCGCCGCACAGCCGCTTCCAGCAAAGCCGGAAAAGCCGCAACCTGACGGTGATTATACCGATACACAAACTCATTCACATAAAACTGAAGATACTTCGGACTGACGCAGTGATACGTTCCGTCTAGGGAGCGCTTGAGCTGGCCCCAAAAGCCTTCAATGGTGGCCGGACTTCACATATTCTAGCTTGCTGTGATTGACGAACGCATGGGTAAAGTCTCGTTTGACTCGTGAGTATATCCGGCTGTCGTCAGTATGGAGGGTTGAACCTGCCTCGATGTTAGCTCGCAAGAATGGCAGGGTTACGGTTGCGTCAGCTTGCTTGGTGGCGAATGCTTTAACTTGTCCCATCCCTTTCTTTTTCTCGACAATAGCGGTTTTGTTATCGAACTTCCGATCAAGTTTCGCCTTGCCGCCGATGTAGGTTTCGTCGGCTTCGACAATACCGGATAGCATATTACCGTTCTGCTGCATCATGAGGCGGATTTGTTTAGCCATTCGCCAAGCGGTCTTGTAGGTGACGCCCAGGTGCCGCTCTAACTCTTTTGCGCTTACACCGTTCTTACCAACGGCGAATAGGTAGATAGCGTAAAACCATTTTGTAAGTGGAGTATCGGACTTGTGAAAGATAGTGTTGGCTAATGGGCTAAGTTGATAGCCGCAATCATTGCAGGCATAGCATTTACGGCCACGAGCGCGGTAGTAGCGAGGGTTAACTATGGCGCATTTTGGGCAGGCTTTGAGATCGCCATACTGTCGCTGAAACATATACTCCAGGCAGGCATCATCGTCAGGGAATTGTTGGTGCAGTGTGTCGATGGTGTACCTTGGAGCTTTCATACTTTAAGTGTATCTTATCTCTTCCTTGACGTTAAGGGATACTCGCGCGCACCTAACACTAGACGCATCGAAGAATTCATTGCGTGAGGGCGCCATTATGTAAGGGTTATTACCTCGATCGTATAAGTATAGTTGAGCCTCACTATACTGCACCAAATAATCAAGAGACAGCGGCTTATACTATTAAAATTAATAGAACCCATCTCAAAATTCCCGCTACAATAAGGTAGGGCGTCAGCCCTACCTTATTCGTCAGGAGGAAAACAAACATGCAAAGATTGGTAGACGAGCAGTGGGCGCTGTTGGCTCCGCTGCTTGGAAAAAACTATGTAAAGACAACGAACCGTGGTCGGCCTCGAGTGCCAGATCGGCCTGTCCTGGATGGCATCCTCTGGGTACTCAAGACCGGAGCTCAGTGGAACGAATTGCCGAACAAGTACCCATCGTACCAAACCTGCCACCGCCGATTCCAAGAATGGGTGCGCTCAGGCGTGCTTGCTGAGCTACTCAGGGTACTGGCCCAGGATATGGAAGCCAGAGGTGGCATATCCCTGGAAGAGTGCTTCATTGACGGCACATTCTCGAGTGCTAAAAAGGGGGCGCTGGTGTTGGCAAAACGAAACGCGGCAAAGGCACCAAACTCATGGTTATCTGCGACCGAAAGTCTCTTCCGGTCGCCATCCACGTGGGCTCTGCTACTCCGCATGAAGTCACCCTGGTGGAGCAAACGCTTGCCGGACGACTTACCACAGCGGCTCCAGTACATCTGGTAGCCGACCGGGCGTACGACAGCGACCCGCACGACAAATTGGTGCGTGAACGCTTTAACACCGAACTCATTGCCCCGCACCGCAGAAACCGGGTGAAGGCTAAGACCCCAAGACGGCCGCCGCTTGCGCCGCTACAAACGGAGGTGGAAAATTGAGCGGTTGAACGCCTGGCTGCAAAATTACCGAAGGGTAGCTACAAGATACGAACACACACTCGCCAACTTCGTTGGCTTCGTGTACCTGGCCTGTATTCTTATTTTGTTGAGGCATTTTTGAGATGGGTTCTA
>JARIHL010000077.1 GCA_029288315.1 Candidatus Saccharimonadota bacterium | reverse complement strand
GTCTCGTGGGCTCGGAGATGTGTATAAGAGACAGACATATTCCCAACCGGCGCCAAAATCCATCCAAAATGCTACATATTCACGACTACCCTTTTTACAAAGACCACCCAAATAGCCGTAAGGCTTCTTCACTTTAATGGTGGCTTCCAGATTATCATTGACGGTATTAAGCCCGATACACCCCATTTCTTCATAGGTCGTATTGCCATCAGTCTTAAGAATCTCGCCAATAATATCACCGATATTAATATCAAGCCCCGCAAATACGCTTGACTTAAGGGCGGGAGTTTTAGCAGTCAGCACACTGGGTGTCTTGGCCAAATTTTTAACCATCGGGAACAAGTAGCGGCTGGCGCTCACTTTTTGGTCAACATACAGCTTATGCAGCTCAGCCGGAGCAAGCTCAGTGTCATTATCAATCGCTTTGGCAATACCTTCAGAAACTTCTTTTTTCAGCGTTTCAAGATTCTTGAGCCCTTTTATCTCTGCCATGGTTAGTTTTTGCTCAATGAGGTTGTTCTCTTTCAGAATATTTACCAGCGCAACATCTTGGAGCACGGCTGAGATTGGTTGTTTCAGAATAAGCGTGAAGGGATGGATCTGTACCCTGCCTTCCTTAACGTTACCCCAAATTGGCGAATAATGAGGCGTATTGGCTGGCGGTTCGATATTCCACGACAAAATAGCGCGTACTTTTGGCAGGTTTGCGAAAGTACAAAGCCGTTTTTTTGGCGTAATCTTCAATTGCACTGCATATTCAAGCGGTTTCGGGCTATCTATATCTTGTGCATTAAAGCTGGTTGCCCCTTGATCTTCCCAGGTCACACCATTGTCATACGAAAGATAAAACCTTACATACTCTGGAGTCCCTTTGGCGCAAATGCCACCACCGTACCCAGCATCTTGCTTCACATATACAATGGCTTCTAACAGATCGAATTCTGGGTATAACCCAACACACTTTAACTCTTCATAGGTCGTATTGCCGACAATCTTTTTAATTGCTTTAAATGCCGAGTCCGCCAAATTACCAAAGTAATTAGGGTTAGAAACGAGTAGTGTTTTAAACTGAGCTCTCTCTGGCTCAATAACGATTTTACGATTAATAGTTTTGTTGTCTGGCATGACCCACCCCTTTTATATTAACTACTTTAATTATAGTACTTTAGCAAAGTATGTAAAAAAATTATTAGGCAGCTTACCTCTTTAATGATTTTGTAATAATTACCACACCACCAATTTATGATAGTATTACTTGCGTATATATGTATAATAGGCGTATATGAATAGAATACTCGGTATAACTGTTCAGATCGGTGGCCCCCACGTCAACAATCAGACGCTGTTCAATCTCAAGCGTCGATTTAAAAGCCTCGGTGTCATCGTTAGCCACCCGCTTAGCAATAACCCTATTATTATGCACGGCCGGCGATTCACTTTTAACCCGCAACGGTGGTCACTCTATGAAGTAGAGCTTGACTACTTTCAATCAATTGCTAAAAATAGGGTGCACATTGTTTGTAACGAAAGCGGCTCACAAACTGGCTTTATAAACCAGTCAACCGCGCTTGGTATAGCCCAAGCCTTTCTCCATAATAAGCCTGTTATTTTGCTTCATGAACCAGTTTTTGGTAAAGACGTTGACCTTTTGTTGCGTGAAATTATTACCAAACAAAAAAATCAGCTCCGTATTTATAACCTAGCCAAGCAAATTGACGAAGAACTTAAGGATAGTATCCTCCACCTTCCATCTTCGGTGGAATATCAATTGACCTATCTTGAAAAATCACTTGTTAAATCACGTCTTAAAACATATTTTCGAGGACTTATCAGTCCAAGTTTTTCGTATCGGTCACTGCTCGCGACCGGGAGATAACAATTAATTACCTTCGCGTTTGCTAATCTCTTTTTGAATTAACTCGCGAAGGATTTCAGCTTTCGTCTTACCAGTTTTAAATGCAGCCCAGCGCAGGTAACTATAGATCTGACGATCAATGAAGAAGTTGAACCGAAGATCTTTTGATTTAATATCATTATTCTCTAGAAATGTTTGCACAATCTTTTCTAACTCATTATCACCATAGCTTTCCCGCTTAACCCATGGATCCACTACAGCAGTAGCAAATGCATCGCTATCAGCACTTGCATGACGTAGGAGCAAAATAGGTTTCTTATGTCGCATAGCTACAGCAACTTGATAACCCACTCCGAAACTGTTAAAACTTGTTTCAGCAATAACGACCTCTGAACGCGCAATCGTCTCAAGGTTTTTCTTATAGATTGTGCCCCAATCACTCAGCTCTTTACTGCGCTGCACTCGCTCTTTGTATGCGGATTCAATCCAATCATCAGCAACCTGATGACCTGCGGCCTTAATGACCGCTATTATTCGGCGTAATGATGCAATATCTTCAGTGACATTGGATTTCGAAGCTATAATGTGAACAATCACAATTTTAATAGTACTATATTTAATTAAAGAATGTAAGGATATGCTTATCTATATTAAGTCTTTTTTACGAAATAGAGATCCCCGAAATCTAATCTATCAGGGGCGTGTCGCACAAGGTCAAAATTCTGAGCTGTCAAAAATGATGTAATTAAGTGTCTCAATTGCTGAGTGTGATATTCGAGTACTATGCGATCGATTCGTGATAGAACGTGACTGCTGTTTTTCAACACTTCGTATTCTGCACCTTCGATGTCCATCTTTAATATATCCACTTTGTCTAGTTCATAGTTCTCAAATAGCTCTTCCAACGTATACGCTCTGACGGGTATTTTAACAATCCGTTCCTTAGCTTCTTTTAGAAAGCTGGTTTCAGTAACGACTAAGCTACCTATACTAGTAACTTGGGGTAATAAATTGAAATCGATTACCCCACTCTTTGACCAAAGCGCACCTTTTACTAGCGCAACATTCTTTGCAAAATGGTTAAGGTCAACGTTCCTCTGTAATAGTTCAGTAGCAACCGGATTTGGTTCGACAGCAATTATCTTTACACCTGGATTGTGCCTAGCAAGGTTTAATGCATAAAATCCTTCATTTGCACCTACGTCAAGCACTGTTTTTATATTACTGCTCAAAAAGTTCTCTAACTCTGCATGCTCTCTTTTTTCATATATCTGTACAAAAATATTTGCAATAGTATGACTAGTAGATCTCTTAGTAATAAATGTGCCCTGTCGTAGTCGTAAAACGTATTCTTCGTTACTCTGGGCAATTACTCCATAATCGATAAAAGCCTGTTCATCTTTCTCAATAAGATCAATCACTTGTAAGGTGGCGTGATCGAGGGCTTGCGTTCGCAACCATTTAAAGTTACTATATCCAGCTTCTCTTTTAATTTTTATATTAGGTTGTATTGCAATCATATATTTCGGCCATGGGTTATTAGATTATTATTGTTATAAACGTATAAGGAATGGAAGGACTAACCGTAAAGCTTACCCGTAACTAAAAGAATAATCAAGTACAAAATTAGATTGTGAATCGGTTATAAAAAGAGTGAGTATGGATAATAGACATTACAGTAAATAAAAATACACATATTGTGAGTAATTTTTTGCGAAATTTTTAACAAGCAGTTATTATTCCCTCACAACAAACTAAATCAAGTTTAGGAGATTCGTATGTTCTACATTCTCGAGGAAGACAAGCGGCTGGCTCGGCAGCGGATTGCCCAGCTTGAGCGCGAGATTTTAGAATTAGGCCCAGAATTCCATATTGCACTAAACCAATCGAACGAAACGTGGCATGATAACGCCCCATTTGACGCGCTACGCGAAAAGCAAGCACTGTTGGCAGCAGAACTGCAGAACCTTAAGGAAGTGCTGAAAAAAGCCGATATAACGCTCCCAAAGCCGCAGAAAGGCAAAGTTAATATTGGTTCGCGCGTACGTGTTATGCTAAAGGGCAAAGTGCAGGAATTTTTATTAACAGGCCACTGGACTTACCGGCTGGGCAATGAAATTGACAAAGCATTGGTTATTACCTGCCAATCGCCATTGGGCCAGGCTATATTAGGCAAAAAGCCCCAAGAAGTCGTTACTTTGCCACATAATGGCCAACAGCTACAGATTTCCGCAATTAAATAAAGGTAAAATCATCTGGTTGCAGAGCAGGCAAAAGTTGTAACGCTTTTTCGACTGCCAGCGGAATATTGTCGATCTTGGGCTCAAAATGAGTGAGATGATCTATGTTGAGCCATTTGTATGCCGCGTATTCTGCCGGATTTAAAACAATTTCACCACCTTCAAATACCGCAATATGATGCGGCAGGACCATGCTTTGCCCAGATTTTTTACGAAATAGAGTTGTATAACAACTCTGTCTAGCACAGATGCGTACTCGTGTGTCAGGGCCGATTTCTTCATCTTTTTCACGCTTCAGGCCAGCTTCGAGTGCGGCATCAGTGGTTTCCAGTTTGCCACCAATAAACGTGAATGTACCATCGTAATCTTGCTCGCCGGTACGCTGGGCTAGGAATACTTTGCTAAGATCCATCGAAAAAAGCACTATCTTAGGACAGTATTGGAAAGAGAAGTGATCGTTCATAAGCCGTAATTATAATCGATAGCCCATGCAAGGTTAAGGCCGTGTGCTATCGCTACAAGGAAGCAGGATGCTTTTTATACTATCATGCCAGGTAAGTAAAGATTTGAGCAGCTAGTTTACCGCCCAATAAAAATATGCTATATATTTGCATACAGCTACGACCTCATCACCTTAGGGAGCTATTGTGGCACAGGGGAAAGTGCAGACCAGTACGCCTTGCTCATATTGCGGTTCAAAACCAGGCAAGCGGCATGGTAAAAGTTGCTTCATGGCTTATCTCGAAAGCCCAGATGGCTTTAGCGGAAAGGGCGATCCCCAAGCCTGCAAGCAAGCCTATCCGAAAAACAAACACGGAGGTGAAGGTACAGCGTGCAACCGGTGAGCTGATGGCTGCCACTCTAAAAAGATATCTGTTTAGAGTGGCAGTTACAATATAAAGAGAGACGGAACACTTACAAGATGGGTAATAGAGGGTGTCGCCTAAAAGCGAATTAATCACCATCCTCATAAGTCTGCGTCAACCTGTTCACATACGACCGGCACAGAAAAGCTCTATAGCCCTAAACTTAATATTATAAGTACTACAATAAACGTTTAAGATATTGCCCAGTGAAAGATGCTTCTACTTTTGCAATTTGCTCGGGTGTACCTTCGGCGATAACATACCCGCCGCCTTCGCCGCCTTCGGGGCCCATGTCGATCACGTGGTCAGCGCTTTTGATGACATCGAGGTTGTGCTCGATAATTACCATACTATTGCCGGTATTGACAAGTGCTTGCAGTACATGTAGCAATTTTTTAACGTCGGCACTGTGCAGGCCAGTCGTTGGCTCGTCCAGAATGTAGAGCGTGCGGCCAGTGGCGCGACGACTGAGCTCGCTCGCTAATTTGACACGCTGGGCTTCACCGCCTGAGAGAGTGGTCGCTGGTTGGCCCAGTTGCATGTAGCCAAGCCCTACCTCAACCAATGTTTTCATCTTATTTGCGATGCTCGGTACATTTTCAAAAAAGATAGCCGCCTGTTCAACTGTCATCGCCAGCACATCGGCAATGGTTTTGCCTTTGTAATGAATTTCAAGCGCTTCACGGTTGTAACGCTGGCCCTTACAGACTTCACAGGTCACATAGACGTCAGGTAAGAAATGCATCTCTATTTTAATCACGCCATCACCTTGGCAATTCTCACAGCGTCCACCCTTGACGTTAAAGCTGAAGCGGCCAGCTTTATACCCACGAATATTCGCTTCTGGCGTTGAGGCAAACAGCTCGCGCATTGGAGTAAAGACACCAGTATAGGTTGCGGGGTTGCTGCGCGGCGTACGGCCAATCGGTGATTGATCAATGATAATCACTTTATCAAGCGCACTAACACCCTCAATGTCGTCGTGCCGGCCAGCGACTGTCTGTGCGCGGTGTAAGCGATGTGCTAACTCTTTCGCTAAGATATCGTTCACGAGTGTTGACTTACCCGATCCAGATACGCCAGCAACAACCACTAACGTGCCGAGTGGAATCGTTACATTGATGTTTTTGAGATTATGCTCGCGAGCAGCCTTAATAACCAGCTGCTTGTCATTGCCTCCGCGTCGTTTTTTGGGCACAGGAATCGTTTCAGTGCCACTGAGATAGCGGCCCGTGATACTGGCTTGATCTTTGGCCACTTCATCCGGCGGCCCCTCGGCAATGATTTTGCCACCATGCACACCGGCGCCGGGGCCAATGTCTACCAGATGGTCAGCTGCCCGAATGGTGTCTTCGTCGTGCTCTACCACAATGACGGTATTGCCGAGGTCGCGCAGATGTCTGAGTGTTGCGATTAACCGGTCATTGTCTCGCTGATGCAAACCGATTGACGGTTCATCCAATACATACAATACCCCCATTAAACCTGAGCCAATTTGCGTTGCCAGGCGAATACGCTGCGCTTCGCCTCCAGAGAGCGTGTTGGCGCTGCGCGAAAGCTCAAGATAGCTGAGACCTACATCGTTTAGAAAAGTTAGCCGGGCTGTAATTTCGCGCAAGATTTGCTTGGCAATGAATAGCTCTTTTTCAGACAGCGTAAGCGCTTCTGTAAACAATGCCAGCGCATCAGCAACGCTCAGGTTACTGATATCCGTAATAGTAAGCTTGTGCACTGTTACGGCAAGCGCTTCCGGCTTTAGCCGTGCCCCATGGCAACGATGACACTCGCGCTCGCGCATAAATCGTTCGATATCGCGACGGATAAAATCACTTTCTGTCTCTTGGTAGCGCCGCTCAAGGTTGGGAATAACTCCTTCGAAGTCAGTTTGGTAATTTCGACCACTCCCTAATTCAACTGCATATTTCTGTGTACCAGTACCATAGAGTAACAAGTTGACTTGTTCTGGCGTTAGATCGCGCACAGGAATATCGAGCGAAAAATCATTCGCAGTAGCCATTGCTGCTACCTTTTTCATGTACCATGTATCAATGCGTACACGATTCCAGGGACGGATAGCGCCTTCGGAAATGGTCAAATTAGGGTTTAGTACTAATTCTGGATCTACCTCTAAGCGGCTGCCCAGCCCAGTACAGACCGGGCACGCACCATGTGGTGAATTAAAACTAAACAAACGCGGTGCCAGTTCAGGAATTGCTACCTCGGGATGATCAAGACAGGCATAGCGTTGTGAAAATACAAAATCGCTGCTATTATCCGCATTTTGTACTGCCACAATACCATCCGCTAAATCAAGCGCTTGCTCAACTGACTGCGCAATACGGCCTTGCTGTTCTGCACTATTGATCACCCGGTCAACCAGGACTGCAATGGTATGTTTTTTGTTTTTATCCAGCTCTGGAAATTCATCCAGCGCATATACCACACCGTCAACGCGTACACGGGCAAACCCAGCTCGCTGGTATTGCTCTGGGATATGGGCGAACTCCCCTTTTTTGTCGTTAATAATTGGCGCTAAAATCATCAAGCGAGCACCTTCTGGTTGAGCTAGAATATCATCTACGATTTGTTGCGGAGTGCGACGTTGAACCTCTTTGCCACAAATTGGACAGTGTGGTATGCCAATCCGTGCGAATAACAGACGCAGATAATCATACAGCTCAGTCACCGTCGCAACAGTAGACCGGGGATTACGGCTGGTGGATTTTTGGTCAATACTAATTGCCGGGCTGAGGCCGTCAATTTGATCTACATCAGGTTTCTCCATTAAGCCTAGAAATTGGCGGGCATAGCTTGAGAGGCTTTCTACATAACGGCGCTGACCTTCAGCATAAATGGTGTCAAACGCTAAAGAAGACTTGCCAGAACCTGACAAGCCAGTAATGACGACCAGTTTCTCGCGCGGGATCGTCACATCAATATCTTTGAGGTTATGCTCGCGGGCACCGCGAACTACAATACTCTCTGACATAATCTGTGATTATACAGTAAATTACAGATTAAATCGAGCTTATAACCTGCATCCACAAACACTCGGGTGGCAGCCAGTGGAATGAAAACCACACTGGCGGTTTGAGCATCCTTGTTCGGTTATATACTTTCTTTTGATGATACAATCAAACTATGGAAGCCTTTAAGAAAAAGTGGCAAAAGGTTCCTGAGCCACTTCGCAAAATACTGGTCTTGATAATTGGCACACTGATGTTAATCGCCGGTATTATTATGCTGGCCATTCCCGGGCCAGGTGGGGCGGCTATTTTTTTGGCTTTAGCCATCTTTGCCTCTGAATTTGCCGTAGCTCGGCGGGCAAAATCTTCGCTTATCCAACGATTTAAAAAGATTATGGCGAAGGTTAAAAAGACAAGTAAAACGTAATTTTAAGAAAGGTGGGATGATACTCACATCACTTATATCCCTCTGTCAAACCGTACACCTGATCAAACAGATCAGGTGTACCGCCGGAAAGGCAGTGTTTGACAGAGGGATATAAGTGATGTGACTGCACCTTTGCTATAACTACTATTTTATGATAATTTAAAAAATGAATTCTACTCGGTTTAACAAAGCAGCGACATGATGAAATATCTAATTTGGATCAGCTTGGGCTTATGTGTTCTTTGGCTGATTAATGCAACTGGTCTTATTGCCGCAGTCGCGGTATTTTTACTCGCTGGAGTTATCCCTATTGTTGGCATCAGCATTCCACCTGTTCTTATGCTTGTTCTGCTCGCCTGCCTGCTTTATGGAGTATTGTGGTGGATTAAGCGGCAGCAAATTACCCAGCAAATCCGATCACTCAAAGCAAAACATGAAAACAGTAGTAAACCTCTGTCTAGCCGACGAGCAGCAAGCAAAACAAAGCAGACACGTTCTACTACTGGCCGGCGGTCTCGTCCGGCGCGGGCGCGACACTCTCAGCCCAAAGCTGCAACTCGCTGAGTAAAAACTGCTGGCTCTCATTAGCGAGAGCTGCGAGTCGCTGCAATTCTTTGGAGAACTTAGGTAAATCTTTCGTAATACGCTCGGCCTTATATGATTCCCAAAGGGCGCGTTCGTTGCTCGTGAGACTCTGCGAAAAATTACGCGCCCTGTACCGCAAAAGCAGTTGCGCTAAACGTTCGTCGGTAAAATCGGGTTGAAAACCAGCTAAGGTAGTGTGGTTGGCCGCTCGCACTACTCGCATCTTTGATTTATCGCTCTCATCCACGAAACCATTATAGAGCAGGCCATCAACATCACTACTTTGGCTAAAATCGCTGTCACGCATAAACACTTCACGTAATTTGTCAGGCAAGTCACTGCGTTGCAATGCGGTAAGATGACTCTCTATCAACTCTACATCTAATTGTAATCTTTCTTGCGCAGCCAGATTAAGCACCCCAATAGGGGCTACCGCTGGACAGCGATTATAACTCAATTCTTTGGCGGGCAATGACGCAAAATCTTCAGCCAGTCGTTTTTCATACGAGGCAAAGCGGATATCTTTTAAATCTTTGATTGATTTATCCATCCATTCTTTGGGGTCATGCCGAAGGTCATAAACGATGGTTGAGCCAGGTTTTCCGCCAGGAGCAATCGGATAGGCGACTGTTGTATGATGATATAGCTTTGGATACCGGCCAGAGGCATACACAAAAGCCTGCGGGTCTTCTAAACTGACGAGCTGTGCCACTTCACGTTTATCGCGAAGTTTTAATAAATAATCAAATAGTTTGGGTTGCTTTTGTTTAATGAGCCGCGCAAGGTCAATCAAGGCTAACACATCGCTCAGAGCGTCATGGGCCCGAGCATGAGCCAGTTGATTATGAGCCGTTAGCAGTTCAAGGCGATTGGTAGGATGGCCCTTGGCATCAAATGGCCAGACGATGCCTTCAGGCCGAAGCGCTCGTGTCATGCGAATGACATCTAATAAATCCCAACGCGAACAATTATCTTTCCAATGCCATTCATACGGGTCATAAAAATTGCGATAGAGCGTATAACGCATGAATTCATCATCAAATCGCACACTATTAAAGCCGGTCATGATTGTACCAGGAGTAACAACTTGATTATGGAGAATAGTTAAAAAATCAGCTTCGCTATAGCCTTCTTCGCGGGTTTTTTGGGGCGTGATACCGGTTATAAGCACTGCGCCTGGATCAGGCAATACTTCTTCAGTTAAAGCCACGAGCACATTGACTGGTTCACCAATAGGTTGTAGATCCATATCAGTTCGTTGCCCAGCAAACTGCATAATTCGATGTTTGCGGGGGTCAAAACCTGATGTTTCTAGATCATAAAAGAAAAAGGTGGTTTGAGGCTGATTCACAATGTTTAGTGTAACATTTTCTAAAACGCAGGGTTGCCTCGGCTTGCGACAGCACTCCGCTCGCTGAGTGCCATAGAAGACCAAGCCCCTACAAGCCCAGGCAACCTTTGCGTTTTAAACACATAAAAATACCCCTTCTGGGGTTACTACTTTCTTTGGGTGTGCCGAATGGCGCAGGCAAACGGAAGGTTGTTATCTTCCGACCGATCGAGCTTTAAAGCTCGTCGTCCCGCACCATTCGGTCATCACTCAGTTACTGCCGGCGAGACGCAGCAATCGCGTCTTTCAGCAAGCCCTTGGCCAGGCCAAGGCCTTTGCCAATTGAGCTCTGTCGTCGTCCTACCACCTCTTCGCCGAGTTCGGCACAGAGTGCCTCGCGAGCCAGACGGTACACAGCACTCTCGACGCTCTCGCGTCGAAGAGTTCCTTCATGGTCGACGACGAAGACGTCGAGGCGACCGATACGAAGCGCGGCGGCGAAGTAAGCCTCGATGGCTTGCCCAAAAACGCCTGTTGAACGGGTAGCATCGATCTTGCCTTTGGCTTGCTCGACCTGCTCCTGACGGAGGGTTGCAGCTGCTGCCTGCTGGGCGAGTGTATCGCCCAACTGGTCATAGGCCTCGAGCAATAGCGCCGTGGCATACGCACACGCGGTGCGGATGAGGCGATCGTTATCGTCAACGACCGCCTGCCCTTGCTCCTTAGCGATCTCCTCGCGAACCCAGCGCGAAGCAACCTCTCCCCTTCGGGTTTCTCCGTCTTCGTAGGAGTCTTTCGTAACCAGAGGGAAGTAGAAGAGATAGAACTCGACCACTGTTGCCTCAAGGTCAGCCAGGGACAATCCGTGCGCTCCGAAGAGTGTCTGAGCCACCTCAGCCTGCTGCTCAACGAAAGTCAGAGCAGGAGCCTCAGTGGAGGTTGTGTTTGCAGCCATGTTGATCAAACTCCTAGCCGATGAAGCGCTCTCGCTTCACTGTGGATGGACTGTAACTGAGTGGTACACCAGCCGCTCGTAATTCTTTACAAGCTCTCTGGTACAATATATATTACAATAAAATACCAATCATGTCAATAACTAAACCCGGTACAAAATTAATCCGGTAATCCTGCCTAAGTATCAAATTTTAAATGAGATTCATTGTGTCTACCTATAATAATGGTGTCTCCAGGTTTAACGCCGCTGCGTTCTAGCTCGTGCATAATGCCCATTTTACGCATGATGTCCCAGAGGCGGCGGCGGCCCGGCTCGCTCGCAAAATTGGTTCGAGCAGCAAATTTCTCGATTTTATGGCCTGAAACAATAAATCTGCCATTCTCTTCCCGCACTACGCGCCAGGCGTGTTGCTTCTCAGACTCTTTGAGCCTAATGATTGGCACGCTAAGATCAACGTTTTCCGTAGCTATATTGGCTGCCTCCCGAGCTTGTTGTACTTTTTTACTGGCTTCTCGGAGTAATGGCTCGAGATTTGTCTGCGCTTGGGCCGAAATAGCGAAAAGCGGGGTTTGTTTTGGCACAACCCGGCGCAGTACCGTCATCTTTTGTTGCACTCCATCTTCAGGCAGTCCTTCAATCTTGGTGAGTACTACAATTTGCGGACGTTTGATGAGATCTGGATTATGCATCTTAAGCTCTTCTGTAACTGTCTGATAAGCCGCCGCTACATCATTTTCATAAATATCAATCAGATGGATTAATACTGCTGTACGCTCGATGTGACGTAAAAATTCATAGCCTAGCCCCTTGCCTTGGCTTGCTCCCTCAATGATGCCGGGAATATCAGCTATAAGTAGTGAGTTATTATCTATATCAGCCACACCGAGATTTGGCGAAAGCGTTGTAAAGGCATAATCAGCAATTTCTGGTTTGGCATTCGTAACAACTGATAAAAAAGTAGATTTGCCAGCATTTGGCAACCCGATAAGGCCCACATCAGCTAACAGCTTGAGCTCGAGTGTCGCCAAGAAGGCTTCTCCCTTTTCGCCAAGTTCCGCGACGCGGGGCGCCTGGCGAACTGACGATTTAAAATGCGCATTTCCAAAGCCACCGTCACCACCTTTGGCCACTACTGCCGTCTGGCCAACTTCTGTAAGGTCTGCTACCAATTGATCCTCGCGGTACACCTGCGTGCCAATTGGTACTTTTACTTCTAAATCTTCAGCACTTTTGCCTCGTTTTTGACGTTTAGCGCCAGCCTGACCATTCTCAGCTTGCAATTCTTGCCGATAGCGAAAATTGACGAGCGTGTTACTATTTTGGTCGGCCACAAATACCACATCGCCGCCGCGGCCGCCATCACCGCCATCCGGCCCGCCTTTGTCAATATATTTTTCGTGCCGAAAACTCACCGCGCCATTGCCACCATCGCCAGCCTTTACCTGCACCGTAACTTTATCTACAAACATATATTAGTTTATTATAGCGAAAATGTGTTGCTATTAACAGATCAGGATGGCACCTGCTTCCCAGCGGTGTCTGGAAGAAGATATGTGACCCAGCCAAGACTTATTGACTTTTCAAACAAAAAACGATAAAAAGTATTGGTCCCATCGTACCGAGAGACAGTGATCAGAAGCAGTATCGGCATATCTCTGCATGGTCACAATATTGAGAGGAACCCATGAGCATGTTTGGACGCCGGGGCGATCCTGCCCGCGACCGCAATGAAGAGCAATGGGCAGCATACAGCCGAGATCGAGCTTTGCGGCGGCACCAGCCGCCAGCAGCGAAAAGAGCCAAAGCTAACCCGCCTGTAGCTCTTAGCTCGTGGCTACAGTCATTACTCCATCCATCTGGTAGTGCCTCTCAGGGGAGGCGCAAGAAGATTCCGAAGACGCTGAAGCGATCACTTCGGAATCGTAAACGTACGTAAGTTATTGTCTCGATGAAGAGGGACACCACGAAGGTTAAGTGCGACAAGTTCTGTCGCACTTAACCTCACATCTACACCCAGTTTTTGATGATGCAACGCCACCAAGCTTTTCCACCAAAAACTGGGTTTTTGCTAGCCTAAATTTCTTTTACTTTAGACCTAATGTATATAGGTATATGAACTTGCCTGACCGGCAGTTAGCGTGCGGTTAGAGATAATATTCCAGCCCACAAAGTTCATGTCGGAAACGAATATGCTGCCGTCGCCATTCACTCGTTCAACGATGCCAACATGCCCATAGCCACCGCCGTTGTGAATAATCGCACCGGCTTCAGGGGTACGATCAACACGGAATCCTGCAGTTCGGGCATAAGCTGCCCAGGTAACTGCATGACCCCAGTTGCCGCCAATAGGCCGGCCCAGTTCAGCGCGACGATTATATGCATACCAAGTGCAGTAACCATAAGCATATCCATTACCGCCAAAACTGCTTACGGTACCGCCAGCAATCGCTGAGGCTGAAATATTGGTTAGGCTGCGCAGCGAACGTGGCGCCGCATAACCAGGACGCTCGTTTTCCGGCAGAATGCCATCAGGGATAATAATCTGCTGCCCCCCGCGAAGACCAGTCAGTTCGGCATCATTGAAGGTGATAATGCGATCCTTGTCAGCTTTATATTTATCAGCTAACTTTGCCGGATCATCATCATTTTTGACCGTATAAAGTACACCTGTAGCACCAAGAATGGTTAATTCTTTCCCGGCCGACAAGGCATCAGAGGAAAGATTATTTGCCCAACGAACGGTATCTTCAGAAATACCAAATTTAGCCGCAACAGACTGAACACTGTCGCCCTGTACGACCACATATTTTGTAACTGAATTACGGCCAGTTTGGCTTACTATCTGGGGTTTGCTTAAAAATGCATTATCAGTTTGAGCCAGTTCGGTCTTCGTATTAAGGGAGATTGAAAGGCTCGCCACATTACTTTCAATTGGCATGTCTGTCATTTGAGCCACCGAAGTAGCAACATTGGCAGCTGCAATTTGGTCCACACTCGCCACTGGCTGTTCAAGCACAGAGCGAGCCGTAGCATCTGTTGCGTCTTCAACTGGAGCGCGATAACCGATTGCGATAATTGTTAGAATAACACCTACTATCGCAATGTGCGATGTAAGTAAGGTCAAATTTAATTTCTTAGTACGTGCCGAAAGGCTCGTTGCATTTGTAGTAGCAATCTCTGTTAATTTTTCGCCATCAGCTGTAGGGCTCGAAAGGCGCGCTTGAAGCTCATTCAGAGAAGTATTGTTACTAATATGCCTCTCCTTGTGTACTACTTACCAAGGCAAGTAGTTTAGATTCCCATCGTGTCTTTCTTCCAACTTTGTATTGGAACGGAGATATGTCGACCGTAATGCTAAAAATATTAATTTTGCATCTCGTTTCGACACGATACTGGGAGAACGCTGCCCAACGAGGCAAAGCCCATAATGCTTATTTTACCTCAAAGCGTACGCGTAATATTGTATGTTTACTTGACTATTATGTCAATATATTGTAATGTTAAGTTATATTTCATAAAGTTAACCCGGATTCTGCCTAAGCCTTTGTAAAGTTAGAGACTCGCAGATAAAAGCGGTACTACCTCTTAATCGCCCTCACCGATCTCAGAGAGTCCTGTAGTTTTTTATTCGTATCGTCTACTATATTCGAAAATTCATTAGTTATCTGGCTCGAATAATTAGTGACGCATGTTCCTGAAGCTCCTCCTTCAACTAAAAGACTGTTATTCTGACTAGAACCCATCTCAAAAATGCCTCAACAAAATAAGAATACAGGCCAGGTACACGAAGCCAACGAAGTTGGCGAGTGTGTGTTCGTATCTTGTAGCTACCCTTCGGTAATTTTGCAGCCAGGCGTTCAACCGCTCAATTTTC
>JARIHL010000043.1 GCA_029288315.1 Candidatus Saccharimonadota bacterium | reverse complement strand
GCTCAAGTTCTCACTGATCCCTCGCCGCTCCCTCGCCTCGCGGTGAGCGTACGGTGGCAGCCTCTGCCACCTGCCGGGTACGTTAACCCCGGCTTCTTCATGCAACCGGACGTATGCGATACTCCGTTCGTGGAGTCGACTTTGGTCATCCTGGTAGAGCGCTGAGCATCGGTACGTTCTGTCGGCCCACGTTGCACACTGCCACTAGCCGCGCGTCATCGAATTCGTTAGTTACTAATATGTAATCGAAATTCTTGCCAGCTGCTTCAAGTCATGAGTAGTCTTGAAAGCCGGTTGGGAACTGCTCCTCGCGATCACTTCGATGCTTCGTTTTGCAGTGACGAGGATACAATGCTAAGACCTTCTCCAAGATCTTGACGTAGTATGATGCAATAGTTTGCACCTGCTCTTCCGGATATCTTTCCCGAAACTCCTCCAGGGAATTTTATTTTTTAGCAGTAGGCGGCATGGTATACTTTTTTCATGAATTTATGGAGTAAGGATGAAGCTATTGCCAGCTTGCTTAATGGTGGAGTAGGTGTGCTACCGACAGATACGCTTTACGGCATTGTAGCGCGTGCTGCTGACAAACAAGCAGTGCAGAGAATGTATGCTCTCAAAAGCCGCGAGCATAAACCCGGTACAGTTATTGCAGCGAACGTATCACAGCTTGTAGATCTCGGCATAGACAAAGCTCATCTTCGTCGTGTTGAAAAATGGTGGCCAGGATCACTGAGTGTTGAAACACCGCTTGGAGCGGAATTGAACTATCTACACCAAGGTACTGGTAGGCAGGGATTCCGTGTGGTAGATAATGCTTGGGTTAGGGGCATACTTGAAAAAACAGGCCCGCTTGTAACCTCAAGTGCGAATTTAGCTGGTAAACCGCCGGCTCAAACTATTGAAGATGCTTACCACTCTTTTGGTAGTTCCATTGATTTTTATGTCGACGGAGGCAACCTTGCCGGACGAAAGCCATCAACCATTGCGCGCCTCACTGATAAAGGGATCGAAATTATTCGTCAGGGTGCAGTTATTATTCCTGCTTATGCCCTCGTTAACCTTACGAATTCACAATCCACGTGCCCATTTTGCTTGTCTAACAAATTACTTGGAACGCCGATCTTATATGAAAGCCAAGCTTTGTTCGTTACGATGCCCTTACATTCACCCATAGAAGGAGCGTTCATTATCGTCCCAAGATTACATACTACCCAATTGACTGACCTTTCTGACTACTGGTGGAAAGACATGAAGGCAGCGATCACTGAGCTTCCTGTAAAACCTGCATCTTTTAACGTAACTATAAATTACGGGCAACCGGCAGGCCAGACCCTTGAACATTTACATTTTTGGATTGTGCCAAGAGAAGATGGTAAACCATCTTCCGGTAAAGGGCTGGCAACGCTTGTGAAGATCATTGATAACTCCTATAGTGGCCCCATAAGTAGCATCCAATGATTGTTTTAGGGATTGAATCGAGCTGTGACGAGACGGCTGTCGGTATTGTGCGAGACGGCAAGGAGTTGCTCGGTAGTGTTGTTGCCAGTAGTATGGATTTGCATGCCCAGTACGGTGGTGTCGTTCCTGAAATAGCAGCCCGTAGTCATATTGAGGCTGTCCTCCCGGCTATCCAGCAGGCTCTCCATGATGCATCGTGTACATGGAATAATATAGATGGAATAGCGGTTACGCAGGGGCCAGGGTTGCTGGGCAGCTTACTTATCGGTGTCCTCACAGCCCGAACGCTCGCTATAACAAAAAACAAACCACTGTATGCCATTAACCATGTTGAGGCGCATCTGTACGTTAACTTTTTAACGGAAAGTAGACTGCCTCAAATCACTCCCCGCAAAAATCAACCGTCGTTCCCTCTGCTTGGCATAATTGTGAGCGGCGGCCACAGCCAAATCGTCTACTTTCGCGATCATTCCGACTACGAGCTGCTCGGTCAAACCCACGATGATGCCATTGGCGAGGCTTACGATAAAGTAGCAAAAATGCTCGGCTTGCCATATCCTGGTGGTCCCTCAGTAAGCAAACTTGCCCAACAGGGTAATCCGCATAGGTATACGCTGCCTAAAGCGCACATGTCTGGCAAATATGACTTTAGCTTCTCAGGCGTAAAAACAGCTGTACTCCGTCTGGCGCAACAATTAGTGGGGGGCGATTTTATGCTGCCGTCTATTGAACTTCCTCACCTGCTAAGCCAGTCTCAAAAGGCAGATATTGCGGCCAGTTTTGCTTTCACGGCGTGCGAGACTATTGTAGACAAGGTGCTGCTCGCTTACAAAGAATTCTCGCCTCAAAGCATCATAATTGGTGGCGGTGTTGCAGCCGATAGAGAGTTGCGCCGCCAGTTAGAGGAACGATTACCCTGCCCCATCGAGTATCCTGATATGAAGCTGTGTGGAGATAATGGCACCATGATTGCAGCTCTAGGCTGCTTTGAGGCAATGCGTAATAACACACAAGCTAATCCTTACACGCTTGAAGCAATGCCTACTCTCTCAATGTAGATGCTTGCTGCCACCATTAAAGATGAGGAGTTTCTATTTTTGCGCTGCATATCGCCCACAATGTTCAAAAGCCTGAAAGATTGGCTCATTACAATTGTTAGTAAAAATGTTTCATTTCAATAACCTCAGGCTTATCTCCTGAATAGTCCGAGCAACCTATCCAGGTAGGATGCACTTTGAAAAATATAGCAGTCGGATGATTAAAGTACTCTTCGGTTGTCGGCGAGTTTTTAGTAATAAAGCGCTCTTTGCATTGCTGCATTTCAAGATGGTCCACTATTGGCTGTGCAATGCCTTCGTATTGAATGGTTATAAGATCGGCAAGACTTAACCCAATTACCAAAGATACGCAATGATTAGTGTTTAGATTCGCAGCCTTACGTGTGTGCTTTCCGGTTTGGAAATAAAGCTGGATTTCATTGTCTTCGGCAAAAGCAATAAGCGCAGATTCTGGTGTGGGATTATCTGGGTTGCTTGTGGAAATAACTGCTAGCTTTTGCTGACGTAAAAAATTTAGGATTTTGTCTTTGTGTGATTTGTTCATGTATTGATAGTAACCCAATTAAGCTTCAACTCGTGATGAGTACTTATTTGATTATCGAAAAGTAAAGCCCTTGCCCCATAATATGAGACAAGGGCTGAGACCTGGGATAAATGGAGTGTCATTCTGGTGGTATTTGCTGGCATTTGCACTGACAGGTCTGTCGTTGAGCGGCGATTGCTTTAATCTGCGTAGACAGTTGCAATGTCGCACCGCCGGTTAGTGATATAAAACAGAGAATGATAAGACCTGTAGTAGTATCGCCAGACATTATTAAACCTACAGCAAGAGCCAACATTACAATAGCAGCCAGTTGGTAAAGATGGTCAGACCAAAATTTATCCACCGTATGTCCTTAAGGTCGATCCTGCATCCCAGGCGGAGTTCATCACGAAAGCGATGAACCTCATGCTCAATGTTTTGCAATAATGCGCATGAGGTTTACAACTTTAGCTTAACTATGACAATAAACGAGCATTTGTCAATCATCTCGCCCTGCACCATCCTCACTTCCCTTCTCAAACCGTGTTACCTGACCAAAAGGTCAGGTAACACCACCGGAAAGGCTGCGTTTGGGAAGGGGAAGTGAGGGTGGTGCAGCATCTCGCCTAAATCTCAAACTCCATAAAAGGTCCCGCTCACGCGGCTTGTCTTTAAAATGGTATCCTATAGCTACATCATTCTTATAAATGAGGCAACAACTCAAATGTATCAAACACCAGAGCAGACAAGTGTCAACAACGAAGAGTTTAAGCCTAATCAGTGTGTCATTCCTTTTGCGCCTGAGCTTATCGACTTTATTCTGGCTAAGAAAAAGTTAACGACGTACCGATTTGGTAACAAGTACAATTACTTGAACGTAGGTGATCTTATAAACTTACAAAATTCTAGCACGCGGAATATGGTGGCCACAGCTATTATTACTCGCAAAGCTAACACTACTTTTAAAGATATCCCTATAAAGACTGGCGGACACGAATCATATCGCAATAAAGAGCATCAACGTCAGGTTTTATCTGGTTATTATGCCTATATTGGCCGGAAAATTGCAGATGATGACCAATTTCTGGTATTTGACTTTAAACTTATCGATACAAATAAATAATGGAAAATCCTCATTAGATAAAAAATACTTATTACTATTTTTGCGCAGGTGACTGTAAATCAGGAAGGCGCTGGGGTGTGGCTATGAAAGGCTGGATCGCGCTCTCGGGCAGTACATAAGTTCTCCGTATCTTAGAGGTTGAGCCTTCCTCCGTGCGCTCATCTAAAAAGTTTTTGCTGCGCACAACACTATATGAGCCATATCGTTTAATCACGCCATAATCATCATTGTTATATAGAATTACTTGATACTCACTTTGCTTTTTACCAGCCGATCGGCCAGACGCCTCACCTATAAGTGGAACGCTGAGCACGATGGCTGTCAATATAGTTGCAGCCGTGATACCTTTCGCAAACAAGGAGGCTTTCTGGGATAAGGAACTAACAATTCTGAAAAATAATACTATTATTGCATTGATAGCGGCTATACAAACCAAACCAAGAAGACCGAATAATGCCAGCTTAAATCTATACATCCATGAAGCGGTATCTACCTCAGTCTGGAAGGTCATAAACGAAGGTGCGGCGTCACCCAAAATAGTGTTTGTCACCGCTATGACTGAGAAGCCGCAAACAATCAAAATCAAAAAAACAAGTAAGACTGGTCCAATTATATCCGTAATAGTCTTCTTGGCAGTGGTGAGATGGGCAAAAATCAGTAAGATAAGATTGCCAATAACATTCCCAATCAATAAAGCGCCGATAAAATAGAGTGCTAAATAACAAAAGGTTGTAAAAGTGGGGATAAAAAGGCTCCACTCGACTGTAATATACGACTGAGTTACGGTGTTTAAAGCTTGATATGCACTTAAATAGCCTTTTTCGTATTCGTATGCCCATGAGTAGGCTGCAATCGACAAGGCAGGAATTGCCACCGCCATAAGCACCTCCCAATTGAGTTGACCCATTGGTGTGGCTAGCTTTTGCATAGTGTTACTATAACTTGACCAGATAGTAGGTTCAATAATCTGCCTCAAACTTGTTTAAGACTTCTGCGCAGTCGTTATTAAAAGATATAATTAACCCATGGGCGACACACAGTATGCTAATTATTATCGCAATATAGATTTCCGTAAATACCCTGAACGATACGTTATCGGACGTGGTGAACAAGGAGTGCTTATTGCCGAGCCTTACAAAAGTGAAATACTACCACATTGGCGATTTGCTACCTCCGCAATTGCTAAGGTGTCTGCAGAAACGATTTATGCGAAATTTTTACGCTATAAACAGCAAGGTGATTTTGTGGGCATGGACATGGCACGAAAATTTTTGCAAATGGGATTTACGAGAGCTCGCCGCTATGCAAACCATGCTTCAGGCAAAAAATATAATCCTGACGGTACAATGCGTCCGCAAGATAGTAGCTCTGAAATCTCCAACAAAGCTGAATCAGCCCGTATATTTTATAAATATTATGCTCGAGCCAAGGAGGATGCTTTGTACAAGCGCCTAAAAGCTGAGCACCGAGTAGTTTCTAAAGAATAATTGCTACGAGAGTTGTTGGAGGATAATCTTTTTCTGTCATCTTCGTGCGCTAATGCGAGGAATAAAACGTTTCGGCAGTGATAATGTATGCAAAATCTGACCAGCACTTGAAAGTGAAACGTTGGTTTCAAGCGCAACAAGCGCGCTACGAGCATCTTGCAAGGCTTTTTTTGGTTTGTAATTGGTTGGAACAAAATTTTTAATCAGGATGTCTTGAAAGTCATAGAGGTCATTGATCATCTGCTGGGACATTGCTTTATCTTTGGGATTCGTTTTATGGTACTCCAATGCTACATTGGCGAAATAAGTAGAAAAGTTATCAGCAATACGATTGGTTTGTGCGTGAAAGTACGAGTTATTAAGTGTAACCGCTTCATCATAGGCATGGCAATTATTATAGAAATTATCAAGGGTGTCCCATTCTGCTGCCGTCATATCTTTCACGAATAGATACTTGTAGCGGCTCCAGTTTTCAGAGGTCATAATGAGTGAACTTTCTAGCTCAGGAAATTCTGCTGCAAAGAATCGTTCTCGTAAAACTTTGAGCCGGTTCTCTGCAGAAGCGACCTCGTTATAAATAGTTTGAGCGGCGTTGCGCTTTTCGTCGACATGCTGCCGGCGGTAAATATAAAGCGCCATCAAACCAACAAGGAGTGTGACAATTGATTGGAGTAAATTAGAATCGAGTATCTGTAACCAAACCATATTGCCATGTAATCATAATATGGTTAAATATGAAAACATAAGTAAGATACATTAGTTTGCAGGTAACTTTAAATTCTCGCCAGCACCTTCCTGCCTGGAGAAACACTCCGCTCGCAAAAAGCTCACTTCGTTCCTCCGGGAACGTCGAGTCTCCAGGCAGGAAGGTGCTGGCGAGAATTTAAAGTTACTCAAGAATTCAGATTCGAGTTTGAGTTATAATTCAAATATGTTCAACTGGCGCTTAGCCCGGGTGCGGCGCACGAGTCTCATCATGATATGGTGCGGCGCTTTTTTGATGGGGTTGGTGATGCCAAAGATTGGCATTATCATAAATGATATTATTCTGCCAGCCCTCAGCGGCTTATTACTCTTGTTTTGCATCAAGAAATGGCGGTACATTGCTATCCCGGCAATGTTGCTCAGTGGCTTACTCTTGGGGCTGTGGCGAGGGAGTGTTGTGGAATTGTCGTTTAATGCTTACCGGCCGCTGTTTAATCAAAAAGCAGTCATAGAGGGAATTGTTCGTGAAGATCCAAGTTATGATGATAAATCGCGCCTAGAACTACGCTTAAGTGAAGTGACGGTTACGGGCAAGCGTTTACCGGGTGTGATTCGTATTACCACATTTGAAGCTGTGCAGCCCAAGCGCGGTGAACGCATAAGCGCTGAGGGAACATTGCGCGAAGGGTTTGGTAATTACCGGGCGGCCATTTACTTTGCAAAGGTGAGCGTGCTTGAAACGCAAACGTCGTGGTTTGAGCAGTTACGTCATATATTTACGGCCAGCGTGCTAACGCATATGCCTGAGCCGCAAGCAAGCTTAGGGCTCGGTTTTTTAATTGGCTTAAAATCACAGCTACCAGAAGATTTGGGTGAACAATTAAAAGTGCTAGGGCTTACCCATATTGTCGTAGCCTCTGGGTACAATCTGACAATACTGGTGCGATTGGGACGGCGATTGTTTGCCAAATACTCTAAATATCAAGCACTCTTATGCGCTGTGCTTCTGATGGCTGGATTCGTAACGATGACTGGGTTTAGTGCCTCAATGTCGCGAGCGGCGCTTGTAACCTCTTTAGCGTTAGCTGCCTGGTATTATGGCCGGCATGTTCACCCATTTCTGCTGTTGCTCCTTTCTGCTGCTATTACTGCCGCCATTAACCCAACTTACTTGTGGAATGATATCGGTTGGTGGTTATCATTCTTAGCTTTCGCCGGAGTATTGTTAGGCGCGCCACTAGTGCAGCATCGATTTTTCGGCAACAAGCAGCCGCACTGGTTGCTGCAAATTTTTATTGAAACTCTGTGCGCTCAAATTGTAACGCTCCCTCTCATTCTATTTATTTTTGGCGACCTTTCGATATTGGCGGTGATTGCCAATGCACTTATCTTGCCGCTCATTCCATTTGTCATGCTTCTTGTATTTCTTGCTGGGCTCATGGGAATTGTGATGCCATGGGTGGCGAGCTGGGTTGCCCTTCCGGCTATTTGGCTGCTGACGTATATGACTGAAACTGTATCGGCTTTGTCGGCTATTTCTTGGGCCAGTATGGCCATGCCGATTAGTTTAGTGGGTATGCTGTTGCTTTATACAGCTATTATTCTCACTGGTTCGCTACTACTTCGTAAAACAAAGCATAATTACCTCTCTAAGAGTTTTATCGAGTAGTGGTACAATAGTAATAGAGATAATGCAAGAGGAAGTATATGTCTGGACATTCTAAATGGGCTACCATCAAGCGTCAAAAAGGCGTTAATGATGCCAAGCGTGGCGCTGAGTTTACTCGATTAGGTAATGCGATTGCGGTGGCCGCTAAAGGCGGCTCTGACACTGATATGAACTTTGCACTGCGTCTGGCAATTGATAAAGCCAGGGCAGCCAACATGCCGATGGCCAACATTCAGCGAGCTATCGATCGTGGCTCGGGCAAGCTGGGTGGTCAAGCTATTGAAGAGATTACCTATGAAGGCTATGGCCCAGGGGGCATAGCAGTGTTGGTAGAGTGCGCGACTGATAATAAAAACCGTACTCTTCCCGAAGTGCGGCTTGCTTTTAGCAAGCATGGTGGCAATATGGCCGAGCAAGGTGCAGTGGCGTTTCAGTTTAGCCGTAAGGGTATTATCAGGGCTCATTTTCTTGGCGATGCGGATGAAGCGATGCTGCAAGCAATTGACGCTGGGGCCGAAGACGCCGAAACTGAAGGCGATGAACTGATTATCTATACTGATCCAAAGCAGGTAGCGGCAGTGCGCGATAAACTGCGCGTAGGGGGGTTTGACCTCAAAGAGGCAGAACTAACATATGTGCCCAATAATGTCCTTACTATTACTGACGCAGAAACAGCTCGCAAAGTAATCAACCTTATGAACGCGCTCGAGGATCTCGACGACGTCAGTAATGTGCATGCTAACTTCGAGATTAAGCAATAATTATGACGCACTTGGTTTGTGTAGATATTGAAGGAAATCAGCATAGAGTCCATAGTGATCAACTACGCTGGCGGCCGTCGGTCTACGGTATTCTCATTAAGAATGAAAGCGTACTACTGGCAAAGCAATTTGGCAAATTTGGTTTGCCGGGCGGTGGTATGAATTTTGGAGAAGCCCCTGAAGAAGCGCTAACTCGGGAAATTAAAGAAGAAACGGGCATCACCATTACGAGTTCACGTTTGCAATCAGTGCAATCAGACCTTTTCAAGTTGCCACATATAAATCAAGGCGGTTTTATACAATCCGTTCAATTATTCTACGTCTGCGAATTCATTGATAGCGAATTATCAACAGAAGGATTTGATGATCACGAGCAGCTATATGCAGAAGTAGCTCAGTGGTTGCCCTGGGCCGATATTGATACAACACCAATGTATGGTAGTTGTGATTTTCGAAAAGAAATTAAACAGTCGCTTGCTTAATGCGCATCCTTGGCATTGATCCTGGCACTGGTATCCTTGGTTTTGGTGTTATTGAACATGATGGTCGCACGGCACGATTGATTGATGCGGGTGTGGTGCGTACCAAAACTCATCAACCACTCGATGAGCGGTTGGTAGAAATTTATGAATCGCTGCAGGGGATTATTGTGAGCACCAAGCCACACATTATGAGCATTGAGCGATTGTTTTTTGCCCAGAACGTAACGACTGCAATTAGTGTTAGCCATGCACGCGGCGTGGCCATGCTAGCTGGTAAGCAAGCAAATCTTGAAATCGTTGAATATACGCCACTGCAAATTAAGCAAGCGGTTACTGGGTACGGAAAGGCTGATAAAAAGCAAATTCAAGAAATGGTGCGTATCCTACTTAGGCTTAAGAATGTGCCAAAACCAGACGACTGCGCAGACGCACTCGCCGCTGCCCTGACCCATTTTGCTGTGCATTCTGTTTACAAAGCTTAAACGCGTGTTACTATTACAATAGTTAAGCGGAGTAATGATATGCAATCACCGAAGCTCGCCCTACTGTACGGAATAACGATATGGGTTTCGCTGATTGTAGCATCGCTGCTTTTGCAAGTAGCCGAAACTGGTGCTTCGCCCTTATTTGAATCCATGAAGTTTATTGTGCTTGCGATGCTCGCGGTGACATTGACAACATTGTATGTAAAAGCTGTAAAACAAGCTTCTGCAGCTGAAGGTGTGTTGGTAGGAACAATTTGGATGGCTATAACTATTAGTTTAGACCTCGCGCTGTATGCTCTTGGCCTTTTTAATTTAAGCGTTGGTGCATATTTCCAAGATGTGGCCTCATCATATCTTATTATGCCTATTACAGGCTTGGTGATCATGGGGAGTCTGCAAACTTTAGAAAACAGAGCCTAAAAAGCTTAGCCAAGCAGGCTGAATGAAGAATCTTAAATAGAAGGAATCTTGCCACCCTGAGCCTAGAGAGGTTGTTCTTATCCCTACCTGCCCTTCCCTATTTCTCCTCCAGGGACTCGACCTTCCCGGGAGGAAGGCAGCGAGCTGCTTGCGAGCGGACTGTTTCCCTGGGAGGAGAAATAGGGAAGGGCAGGTAGGGATAAGAGAACTACTGCTTGTGCTGGCTAAGACAAATAACACTTCTATGGCATAATAAAGCTATCATGATTGCACATCTAAATGGCCATGTAGCCGAAAAAACCAACCAAGCAATTATTATTGATGTAGCCGGTATCGGTTACGAAGTTCAGGTATCTGACTATGAACGCGAAGCCGCCAAATACGGTGAAACAATCAAACTTTATACTTATCATCATATCCGTGAAACTGCACATGAATTATTCGGCTTTTCAACCTTAACGGCCAAGCAATTATTTGAAATGTTAATTTCAGTCTCAGGTGTTGGCCCGAGGATGGCGTTGGCGATTTTAAGCTTAGGTGACGTAGAGTCAATTCGCAGTGGTATCGCACTGGGTAACAGCGCCTTCATTCAAAAAGCAAATGGCGTGGGCAAACGAATTGCGCAGCGCATCATCGTAGATTTGAAAGATAAAGTCGGCTTACCTGGCGCCCAACCACATCTAGGGGAGGCAAATGAAAGTGAAAATACTCATCGCGACGATGCCTTAGATGCCTTGTTAGCGTTAGGTTATAGTCTGCAGGATGCGAATCAGGCGCTGAGCAATATCGATGCCAACCTTGATGCGCAAGTACGTATTAGACGTGCTTTACAGGTCATCAGTAGCAAGCATTAAATGTGGAGAAACTCCGCACCTCCAGTGAGGCGCTGACAATGTGGGAACCAGAGTTGTAATAGGGCTAGCCGAGATGGCGCTTCAGTGTCTCGAAATTGATACCTTTAGAGCCGCGGCTTCAGGGTATTGTAATAAAATAGCTGCCCGGCATTGTTTAGATGCACTAAATCATCAATCACATGAGAGCGTGTAAAGTTGGCAGTGGAGATATCAATCACCTGAATGTTATTAAAGGCAGCCACGAAGCGCAGCCAGTCACCATACTGGCTCCAGCTTGAATAGGTGGTATAGCCATTGCATTGCCCTTGATGAAGATCGCAAATCGTTCCTGGCGCTGGGCGTTGAAAACCAAATTTCGTAATATCGTAATAGCGAACAAACGAAATGCTGGCATTTGGCACCAAAGAGCGGACTTTATTGGCTAACTGTTGCATGTGACTGGCATAGGTTGAAGCTGGGCGGCTAATAATCAATTCATTGCCTCCAAGCGTTATCAGCACGCGAGTAGGGTTATAGTTTTTCAGGCGATCGAATTGTCCCGCATACGCTGCTTCGCAGCCACCAAGCGTGGGATTAGTTGGGCAGTTAATCCATCGAAGAGCAGTAGCGCCATTCACGGCAAAGGCCTCTACATCTCCACCCTGGCTGTTATAGTCATTATCAAGTAAGTTGACATAGCCTTGACCAGGCGAAGCGCCATAGCCGGTTGACATTGAGTCGCCCATAATAGCAATTCGTGGCGAAGGAACTGCTTGCGCTTTGGCTTGGTGGGTAGTAAGAATTACCGTCAACAAGAGCACTAGCATACCGCTCGCAACTGCTAAGAATCGAAACATAGAAATCCCCTTTAGTATTTATAACGATAGCATCTTATTTTTAAAAGATCAAATAATTACTCTGCACCATCACTTACCTCTCTTCCAAACCGTGCTATCTGATCAAACAGATCAGATAGCACCGCCGGAAAGGCGGCGTTTGGAAGAGGGGTAAGTGATGGTGCAGAGTTAACGTACCTGCATCTTTCAAATCATCACAAGAAGAGATTCTGGCGCCAAGTGTTGAGTTTGGATTTCGAGATGCAGATTAAGTTTCTCTATTGAACTACAAAACTCTTTGAACAAGGTATAATGAACTTCGTAATGATTGATCGAATTGTAAACACGAATCTTGATGAAGACGAAGCCGTTAGCGAACAGTTAGAAAATAGTTTACGACCGCGCGATTTTGCGAGCTATATTGGGCAGACCAGGCTCAAAACAAATTTGCGCTTGGCGATTGATGCTGCTAAAAAACGCTGTGAGCCGGTCGATCATATCTTATTGTATGGCCCGCCCGGCTTAGGCAAAACCACGATGGCCACGGTGATCGCACATGAGATGGAGGCTACTATTCGCATAACTGCTGTCTCTTATACACATC
>JARIHL010000034.1 GCA_029288315.1 Candidatus Saccharimonadota bacterium | reverse complement strand
GTCTCGTGGGCTCGGAGATGTGTATAAGAGACAGGGTGTATCCGCGCTTCTTCTTCCTGGGCTTCTTGCCAATAGGGATACCTTCAAGGCGACGAGGCACAGTGTCTCCTTCAGGAAAATTGGTTAAATATTGGCCAATTTTAGCCAACTTATAATTTTTAACGCGTAGAATAAATTTTGTCAATCCTTGTAACCTGCGCCACCCCACATTTCCTCTGCCAAACCGTGTCACCTGATCAAACAGATCAGGTGACACCGCCGGGAAGGCGGCGTTTGGCAGAGGAAATGTGGGGTGGCGCAGGTTACAAGAAAAATAAAACATACCTCTTGAAGAGATTTGAAATCAATTTTAAATAGTCTAATTTTATTAGCACTCTTGCATCCTGAGTGCTAATTTGTCTATACTAAACATGTGGGAATAATCATAATCCTGCAAAAATGTCACGTAAGAAGAAGGAGAATAATCATGGCAATTATGCGATGGGATCCATTTACCGAGTTGAACGCCTTGCACGATCAACTCAATAACCTTTTTAGCGACAATTTTAGTCAATCAAGAAGCTTACAGTTCGCGCCAGTCACTGATGTGTATAGCGAGGATGGCAAGCAAATGATTATCGAAGTGCATTTGCCAAACTTTTCTGAAGAAGAGGTGAGTGTTGATGTGCACGATCATGCGCTTGAAATAAAAGCTGAACATCATGAAAAAGAAGAGGACAAAAAGAAGCGTCAATACCTTGTGCGCGAAAGCTCCAGCAGCTTCTATCGCCGAGTTGCGCTGCCAAAACAAACTAACGAAGAGGACATAAAAGCAAACTTTGAAAAAGGTGTACTAAAAGTCACCGTGCCTTTTAAAGAATTGCCAAAGCCGAAGCGCGTTGCTATAGGTACAAATAAAAAGAAGTAGCAATTCTACAATATAAATACAAGCAGCATAGAGTTGCTTGTATTTTAATGAGAATATCTGCGCCACCATATACTCTGCTTCCAGGGATTCGACCTTCCCCCGGAGGAACGTAGTGAGCTATTTTGCGAGCGGACTGTTTTCTTGGAAGCGGAGGCATGAGGTGGGGCTGGTGAAACATGTTTTAAAATATGTAAATTTATGTTATGATATGGGATGACTCTGGCGCGAACAAGGAGGAGTTATGGCAGAAACAATCGGAGCAGTTGTCCTCGGAATAGCAGTTCTGTTCTTCCTCTGTGGTGGCCCGGAGCTGGTTGTTAAACTGGTGGAGGGACGCCGCCAGTTCAAGCTTGATCAACTCCGCATCAAGCATCAGAACGACAACCCAACGGTGATTCCACCCCAATTGCCGCCAGACCACAAATTCTGATTTTCTGTAACCTATAGGAAAGTGACCCGCGCCAGAGTCACTTTTCCTTTTTTAGATCATACTTATTTTGTTAAGCTAACTATGTGACAAAACGAAAAGCGCTCCGTGCCCTTGCTGGCATTACCAGCCTGTTACTTGTGGGATTTGTGTACGGTCTTTCTCAGCAGTCGCCCACTCCTCCTACAACTAGGCCCGCCGCGCCGCCCGGGCACTATTACGTAGCAGCGTTTTCTGACGGTGATACATTTACTGTTACTATGAATGGCCAAGAAGAGCGAATACGACTCATTGGGGTGGACACACCAGAAACGCACAAACCAAATAGCCCTGTGCAATGCTTCGGGCCCGAAGCGAGCAAATTTACCAAAGAAATCGTTGGCAACCAGCCAGTCCAGCTTGAGGCCGACCCGGCAGGCAGTAATCGTGATCGCTATGACCGTTTACTAAGATATGTCTACTTACCAGATGGAACCTTATTGAATGAGAAGCTCATCCGCGATGGATACGGCTTTTCATATTTAACCTTTCCATTCAGCAAACAAGCTGAATTTGCGGCAGCGCAGGCCGAAGCTAAAAATTCGAAGCATGGTCTATGGGAAGTTTGTGAAACAATACTGAATGACGGACGGTGGCGGAGTAACGATTTATAAATCACTACCATGATGGACAGTGTGCTCCATCTCATAGAAGAACACTCCGCTCGCAAATAGCTCGCTTCGTTCCTCCCGGGAAGGTCGAGCTTCTATGAGACGGAGCACACTGTCCATCATGGTAGTTTTTTCAAACAGCTTACGCTACACTAACAAGTAATTCATGAAGGCGAAAAAAGTCACACCGAATGACGCTGTCAAAAACCAGCCTTTCTTTGCGCGATATAAAATTTTATTGATTACTGGCTCGATTATTGCTGTAAGTATTATTATGCCGCTCTTATTAAATTATTTTGTCTTTCAACCCGCGGCAGAGATCAGATATGGCACTACCTTTTCTAAGCAGCGAGCAGAGGAATTTGGCGTCGACTGGCAAGCTAATTACACAGCACTGCTCGACGATATGCAACTGAAACGCTTTCGCTTAATGAGTTATTGGTCTGCACACGAACCCCAGCGTCACCATTTCCAGTTTAATGACCTTGACTGGATGATGGACGAAGCCCATAAGCATGGCGCAAAAGTCAGCCTCGCTATTGGTTTGCGCCAACCACGCTGGCCAGAATGCCACCAGCCCCCATGGGCGCTCAATCTAAAAGGCCATGAATGGAAACAGGCTTTATATGCCTATATTGAAGTTGTCATGCATCGCTATAAAAACCATCCTGCTCTCGAAAGTTGGCAACTCGAGAATGAGGCAGTGAACAATTGGTTTGGCAACTGTGAACCGCCTGATCGCACGCGGCTCAATGAAGAATTTTTATTCGTCAAACAGCTTGATCCGAGCCATCCGGTTATTATGAGCTTAAGTGACCAACACGGTTTGCCACTAAACACACCCGTGCCGGATGTTTACGGTTTTTCGGTGTACCGGATTGTCTATAATACCTTCGGACCGCATTTTTATATCTACTATCCAACACCTATTTGGTACCACCGCTTACGCGCCGTCGTTATTGAAGCAATTCATCACCGGCCAAGTATGATACACGAACTGCAAATGGAGCCATGGGGGCCGCGCGATACAAAGCAGCTAACGGTTGAAGAGCAGAATCGCTCCATGAGTACCTCGCAAATTCCTAAAAGTTTTTGGTTTGCCAAGCGTATTGGCATGCAAGATATTGATCTATGGGGGAGTGAGTGGTGGTACTGGCGCAAAACACAGCTGAATGATTCGAGTATTTGGGATGCTGTAAAGAAAGAGATTCATTTACAAAAATAGATATTACAAAATTACGATTATCTAATAAGTGCTGACTCCTCCCTAACATGATAGAAGAGAGGAGCCGGCACTATCTAACCTCTCCATGGGGTAATGAAGAGATTGTAAAGGTTAGTTGACCGGCTCCGTCTTCTCCGATCAACGTCGTAACCTTCACTTCGCGCCCAAGCGGAGACCTCTGCAGCCAACACTGCATTATTAGTAGTGACCTGTACTATTGAGTTGTTACCGTACGGGCTGCGTATTACGCCTATTGTAGTAGTGCCACGCCTTCTACTATAGCGTTTTTGCAACCTCGCTTTGGCAAACGCAGTTTTCACTTTGGAAAGAGCCCATCGCTTTGTTGGCTTCATAGTAGCCTCATCCCACAGAGTAGCTAAGCTAGACGTGCAACATAGTAATGCTCAGCACCGCATAAAGCAATAGATAGCCGTGAAGCTATATCGAATTTAGTGGATAGATATATACTAGTGTCTATGCAGTACCATATCAAACTTTTTGGGAGCGACGTCGCTTATTGGATCTTCAATGAGCACCAGCCAACAACCATTGTCATGGTGCATGGCTTTCGTGGCACGCATCACGGCTTACAGGCCATTATTGACGAATTGCCAGAATTTAGAATTATCATTCCTGATTTACCGGGTTTCGGCGAATCGACACCTATGACCGAATACCAACACGATATTGCCGGCTACAGTGCTAGCATTATACAGTTCATGAGAGCACTCCAACTTGATCAACCAGTGTTGCTTGGGCATTCATTTGGATCAATTATTGCGGCACATATTGCGGCTTATGAACCACAATCAATCAGCAAGCTGATTCTGATCAACGCCATCGCCACTTCACCTCTTAAAGGCCCCCGTAAACTGCTTGGTAAGTTAACTTCGAGTTATTACTGGCTTGGTCGCAGACTGCCCGAAGGAGCAGGGCATGCTTTGCTCGCAAGTCCTATTATTACTTTTTCTACCAGTGTTATTATGGCTAAAACGAAAGACAAACAACTCAGAAAGGCAATCCACAAAAGTCACCTCACTCACTTTAGTACCTTCCAAAGCCGCGATAGTTTGCATGAAGCTTTTCAGGCTTCAATTTCCAGCACAGCACTGGACTACGCGTCGCTTATCACTGCGCCAACTCTTCTCATTGCTGGCGAAATTGATGATATTGCACCACTTAAGGGTCAATATGTGCTTGAAAAACGCATAGCAAATGCTCGGTTGGTCACGTTGCCAAAAGTTGGGCATCTTATTCATCACGAAACGCCACAACAAGCAGCGCAGGCCATTAAACAGTTTCTTCTTTAAACATAAGCAAGAGGAGTTGGCAGAGGAACAGTCCGCTCGCAAAAAAGCTCGCTGCCTTCCTCCCGGAAAGATCGAGCCTCTGCCAACTCCTCTTGCTTATGTTTAAAGAAGCGCCGCTGTTACCTGAGCATGCGTTTTTATAACTTGCCGATATACAGCCTCAAATTGAGTGATCGTATGCACTACATCATGTGTTTTAGCTATCGACAGGCTTTTTTTCGACATTTGAGCACAAAGGGTGCTATCTTGCAGAATTTTCAGCAGTTGCCGAGCCATATCATCAGCATCGTCAACTTCACAAAGATAACCATTGCGGCCATCTTGACAAAGCTCAGGCAGTGCACCTGCTTTAACAGCAACAACTGGTTGCCCAGAAGCCATCGCCTCAAGCAAGGCAAGGCATTGCAGTTCAGCAGGAGAGGGCATGGCAAATACCGTCCCGACCCGCTGCAACGCCTCAAGGTCTTCATCGCTTACCCGTCCCGTGAAAGTAATATGATGATCAAGCTGAAGCTCATGCGCTAGCTCCTTAAGATCGTTCGACGCATTACCATCGCCAACTAATAGTAAATGGGCATCCATTCTATCAAGAATATGCTTAAATGCTTTAATAAGCACATGGACATGCTTCTCGCCATCAAGGCGACAAACACAACTAATAATCGGCTTGTCAGTAGGGAGTTTATACTGCGCCAGGAATTCTTTCGATACTGCTGCTGGCTTAAAATGACTCAGGTCAATACCATTAGAGATGGGTGTAATCAACACATTTTTATCAAGCCCATCATAGTTAAACATGTCAATGGCCGCCTGGGTGGGCATGATAATATGCTCAACACCTTTATAAATCAAGATGCCATATTCTTTCAAGATATGATTAATAGGACGAGCAAACGGCTGCAGAATTTTAACATTCTCAACCAGATTTTCAGGCATTGTATGGTTTGTAGCGATAGCCGGAATATCCAACTTCTTTGCCACGCGCAGTGCTAGTAAGCCAATTGGGCCTGGTGTTTGCACGTGCACAATATCCGATGCATGTTCTTCAATGATGTCTCTAATCTCGTTTTGCAGAGCAACAGAAAGCCGCAAGGTTAAGCCAGGAACAGGCAGCGAACGAGTACGTACAATTCGATAATTTTCGTCAATTTCTTTACGCTTTTTAACTGTTTGGGAAGGCGCGATAACAAGTACGTCATGCCCTTTTGCTGCCAGGCCGCGAGCCAAATTACGGCTTGCCGTTGCTACCCCTATGGCCGTTGGCCAATAGTGATCAGTAGCAATGGTGATTCGCATAATTGTTATTATACTATATGCTCTGTCACTTCTATGATTTTGAAAGTACCTCCCATAGGCCCATTCGAGAGACGTTTAGCCTCTTGAAGTGATACATGCCGAGTCTATTCAAAGAACGCCTAACAACTGTGTTACAGTTTATAATTATGAACATTTTTTTCGATGCCCGCTGGACACGCATTGGTACACATGATGGAGTGAGTCGTTATGGCTCAGAGCTCGTGGCCGCCTTGGCAAAAATTCATCCAGTTACCATGATTATTTGGGATAAACGCCAATTAGCACTTTTACCAAAAGACATACCCTACGTTGTGTTCAATAATCCAAATTCGCTAGCAGAATTATTTGTAGCCCGCAAGCTGAATAAACTAAAAGCCGACGTTGTATTCAGTCCGTTGCAAATTATGGGCAGTTGGGGCCGTCGCTATAAGCTTATCCTCACCTTACAAGACCTTATTTATTACCGTCATCCCAAGCCACCAACGTTCCTGCCAACACCAATCAGGCTCGTCTGGTGGTTGTTTCATCAAGCATATTGGCCGCAGCGGCTACTGCTTGCTCAAGCAGATTACGTTACTACAGTCAGTAAGACCTCAAAACGGCTTATCGAGGCACATAAGCTCACAAAACGGCCAATCGGCGTAATCTACAATGCTCCACCTTTATTAAAGAGGTCACGCACATCATCTATACAAAAAGAGCTCGTCTACATGGGTTCCTTTATGCCCTATAAAAATGTTGAGTTACTCTTAAAAGCTTTGTCACTTTTGCCCGAATATAAACTTCATTTGGCCAGTCGCATTACCCCTGAACGTCGAGCAGCGTTAGAAAAACTGATCGACGATCCTCGGCAAGTCGTCTTTTGGAATGGGGCGAGTGACATCGAGTATGCCGACATGCTTAGCAGGGCAATGGCTTTGGTGAGCGCTTCAAAGGATGAGGGTTTTGGCTTGCCACTTATTGAAGCAATGGCCTTTGGCACGCCGGTAGTTTGCAGCGATATGGAAATATTTCATGAGGTAGCAGGGGATGGGGCCCTGTTTTTTAACCCCGATTCACCAAAGGAGCTTGCAGCTTGCATACGACGACTCGAAGATTCACAGTTCCGCCGCAGGCTGATTAAAAAAGCTACCACTCAGACACAGCAATTTAGTTGGGAAAATTCAGCAAGAGCTTTATTGGAAATTATGAAGCAATTGGGTTAAAACGTTAATGGAATTACCTTAGACGTATTAGCCAAACCAGCCTAGGCTTCCTCTTCCCAAACGCAGCCTTTCCGGTGGTGCTCCCTGACCTTTTGGTCATGGAGCACGGTTTGGGAAGAGGAAGCCTAGGCTGGTTTGGCTAATTTATTGACTATAATTAATATTATTATATAATATAAACAAGTCCTGCATAGGACGCACCTTATCGTCTACCCGAAGGGGTGATTGCAGTGCGCATGCCTCCGGTACTCGCAGTAGTGTCAGGGGAACTTATTGTAATCGGGGGCGGGTTTGTCGCGTACAAAGCCGCCACAATTTGGCACACTACTAACTGGCCATGGCTGGTTAAACTCGGCGCCTTTATTGCTCTGCTGTTGGCTGCTGTGCTGATGCTGGATAATGGCGTGGGATTGATGTTCCGTCAGAACACTAGTCCTCAGCCTGTCGAAAAGGCAGGCGAAACGCACAATTTGTTCCTTCTGTTCCACGGATACAATGGCAATGGGGAAAGCTTGCTTGAGATCATGGGATCACACCTTGCTCCGTACGGAGATGTCGTAGCTTTCAAGCCGAGCTTTGACGGCTACAACCACGATGCCTTACTGGAGCAAGTAGAGAAGATTATCTATAGTCATCGATCAAGCAAAATTTTTGTCTACGGAGAGTCGTATGGAGGAATGGTTGTTGCCGATCTTCTGCGATGCAACCCTGATCTGCAATTCCATAGCTTGACGTTGAATGCTGCGCCAGATAGTCCGGCTCGTATTAAGCTGGGTGGCAAACTGCTGCGTATTTTCAATTACGTGCCCGGCGGACCGCTGAGCACAAGCCTTTTGCGCTGGAAACAGCAGGGCGACGTAGCCAACTCACCAGCTCCAGAAACTGGAGTCAATCTGGAGGTTATGCGACAAGCACAAAGACGCTCGCTCAAAATCACCGCTCCCATGGCTTTTGACCAATTGGGATTCATGGGCAATTTTGACCCAGTGCAACCAGAGGAATTCGAGGGACGCGTGGAGGTTGTACGCTTTATCCACGCACCTGGGCCGTCTGATGCATTCATCAAGAACGCTGAAGCATCTGCAGGCTGGCAGGCAGCCTTCCCGGACGCTGACTTCAAGGATGTTGCCACCACATGGCCAGCGGGCATGCACACGCCAACTCCTGAACGGCCAAGCCAGGTTGTGGCGGTAATTCTTCAGACAGTTACCTGAGACGAGGAGACGCCTGGGGCCGCAGAGATTTTGCGGCCCCAGGCTCATAACACCGCAATAAGCGGTGTTTATTTTATGAAAACGAAATAAATAATTTTATTTAATCTACGATAACCTCATCCGCTTTCGCAGCGGATGAGGTTATCGTCGGCTCTGTTGTACTGGAAGCCGCTATTGCTACCCACGACCACAATGAAGTGAGGCTGAACCACATTGCTCACAGTCCCTACAGAGGATACTGAGTCTCACGTCGCTACGAATGCTGCAGCAACTAAAACGCCCAGTTTGTTCGCGCGGTAAAGCTTTTTGAGACACCCCACTTCCTCCACTAGGCGTCCTATCGAGGTTTGGGTCGTTTTCTGCCTTTGCCCACGTAAGTCATCGATTTGCCAGCGCAATGTGGCCGTAAATTATATGGCAAGCCTCTTACGACCTCACCGCATCCGCACTGATACCACCAAGACTTACCGCTACCCCCGCGGCCGGGCATACGAGGTGTCATACCTGGCATCGTCCTTCCGCCTTCAACTAAGCCTTTGGTTGAGTTCTACCAGAGCCTAAGAATTGCATGGATTTACTGCGGCAATGCAAAAAAGACCCTGCAGGTTTTTCCATATAATAACCACGCTTCACAACTTGGCCACACTCACAGTGATACCAGATAAAGCTCTTTCTTCTCCTACTCCTACCCCAGCGTCCGCCGCCTGGAGAGTGATAAGGCACCACTTGAATCTCCTTATTTCGTAGCTGCACCACCTCACTTCCTCTGCCAAACCGTGTTACCTGATCAAACAGATCAGGTAACACCGCCGGAAAGGCGGCGTTTGGCAGAGGAAGTGAGGTGGTGCAGGTTTCGTAGGTTGACACAAGCTTGTATTATTGTACAAAAATTACAATCATTTACAATGGCTGGAAAACATTTTAATTTTTAGAATACAGCCGTACAATAAAAACACTTACTATGCCTAGGAAATCGTCAACTACAGCTAAATTAATCATCAACCGCCGTGCGCGTTTTGACTACACAATTCAAGATGAATTAACAGTAGGTATTGTACTGACTGGCCCAGAGGTACGAGCGGTGCGTGATGGACGTGTTAGTTTACGTGGCGCGTACGTCACCATTAAAGAAGGTGAGCTTTGGTTGACGAATGCTTCTTTCTCGCTGCCGCAGACCATGAGTGGCCGTGAAATTGCCGTGGATACCCACCCTCGTAAATTGCTTGCAAAACGCAGAGAAATCGAACAAATTACCACAATTAAAGAGCATGGACAAACCATTGTGCCACTGCATATGACAACCAATACCCGCCACATTAAAGTCGCTATCGCCGTTGCTAAAGGGAAAAAACTCTACGATAAACGCGAAACGATCAAAAAACGCGACCTTGAACGTGAGAGCAAACGCCTATCCAAAAGAGCCTAAGCTGTAGCGTCAATAATTGTACCGATTGATTCGCCATCTGCAACCCGACGAATATTGCCAGACTGATTAAAGTTGAAAATTAAAATGGGCTTATTTTGCTCCATCGCCAAACCAAGTGCCGCTTTGTCCATAACCATAATGTTCGGATCTTCAACTGCTTTGCGAAAGGATAGATGTTTAAATAGTTTCGCATCAGTAAATTTCATAGGGTCTTTATCGTAGACACCATCAACTTTTGTCAACTTGCATATAAGATCGCATTGGAGCTCAAGCGCCAAGTTTACCGCAGCAGTATCGTGGGTAAAATATGGCCGGCCGATACCGCCGCCAATCACCACAACCCGGCCTTTGCCCAAATGGTTAATCGCTCGCCGCTCAGTATATTGGTCAGCAACTTGATCGGCCCTGATATTAGTAAGTAATCGTGCGGGCACACCATTGTCATTAAGAATGTCTGTCACGGCCATCCCATTGAGAAGGCCACTGAGCATCCCCATATTATGACCCGTAACCGGCCGGATGCCGTTACCGATGACTTCTTTACCACGTACCATATTGCCGCCCCCCGTCATTAAGGCAATTTCTACCCCTAATGTCAGCGCTTGTTTTAGTTCTCCGGCGATCCAAGCAACGATTTTCGGGTCAATACCACTTTTATGTTCCCCGGCTAACTGCTCGCCAGAGAACTTTAAGAATAGACGCCTATACTTAGGTTTCATTACCAACAGTGTAGCAAAAACTATCTTGAACGGCGAGAGGAATGTGGGTCAGAATCCCTGCACTACCCTCACTTCCCTTCCCAAACGCAGCCTTTCCGGTGGTGCTCCCTGACCTTTTGGTCAGGGAGCACGGTTTGAGAAGGGAAGTGAGGGTAGTGCAGTTAGAATTCATTCACGAAACAGTAAAAAGAGGGTAGAATAATTTTATGACTCACCAAGTAGTGCCATTAACAAAAGAAGATTTGGATCTGTCGCTTGGCGTGTTTACAGAACATTTTAATCATCAGTTCGAAAGAGTAGTGGAAGCAATTGAGACTATTGAAATAACAACCAATAAAATTCCGCGCATAGAAAAGCGCCTTGAGCGAGTTGCGCAAAAAGTAGAAACAATTGAACTCGTCGTTACGGCCACCAGTAAAGACATACAACTGCCCACAAAGCAAACAGAAAAACTTGAGAGAGTAGCCGATCACCACGACAAACGCATAACCAAGCTTGAGGCAACCGTTACTTGATGAAGCTTTATTCTTGGAACGTTAATGGCATTCGCGCCGTTACCCGCAAAAATAACTTTGTGCCTTTTATCAACGAGCATCAACCCGATATTCTTTGTCTCCAAGAAACCAAAGCCGAACGAGGGCAAGCTGAGATTGATTTACCTGATTACGAAGAATACTGGAATTCCGCCAGTAAAAAAGGCTATTCCGGCACTGCTATCTTTAGCAAAATAAAGCCACTTAGTATTATTAACGGCTTCCCAGAAGATTTTGCGAAAAAATATAATTTTATAGATCATGCCACGCGAGATGCCGCCCAAGAGGGGCGAGTGATCACTGCCGAATACGAGACATTCTATGTCGTCACCGTCTATACCCCTAATGCTAAGGATGATCTGTCACGTATTCCACTGCGTCATAAACATTGGGATCCGGCTTTTTTAGCCTACTGTAAACAGCTTGAAAAGAAAAAACCGGTTATCTTCTGCGGTGACCTTAACGTTGCCCATACTGAGCTAGATCTTGCCAATCCAAAACCAAACATGGGTAAAAAAGGGTTTACCCCCGAGGAACGGGAGGGGTTTGGGCATTTTATTGATGCTGGTTTTGTAGATACGCTACGTTTATTTAAGCAAGGCAACGGCCATTATACCTGGTGGAGCCACTTTGCGAATTCTCGCGCCCGTAACGTTGGATGGCGCATTGACTATATTTTGGTTTCTGAAAGCCTAAAGCCGAAGGTTAAAGCCGCCGAAATTCATGCTGATGTGATGGGTTCTGACCATTGTCCGATTAGTATTACACTAGCCCTATAAATGTAGGGGTAAATTAGTTTAGCTTGGTTAAATCAAGGTGAGTCCGCGTGCGCCTAACGTACGCGGACTCACCTCATCGATAGCTCAGCCCTCGTCAGCTTCGTCACCGAATGGCTCAACTGTATGGTCGAGCAGATGAACTTTCTGCTCATTGGTTAGCGCATCACTGAACCTAATTGCCGGCGTCCATATGCCCGCCCTCAGCCGTTCGTACCCGCGCAGCGCTTGGCTGAAACTGGGCGCCGTCAAGATAAGTGACCATGTGCGCCACTGCACAAATGGCACCACCAAGCGGCACTCAGACCGGTAGCGTGCATCGTCGTACGCTATCTGAATCAGATGCTTAACGAAGTCCTCACTAACCGCGCCGTCTCGTTCGAGCTTGTATTTGACAGTAGCGTATGTGGCTCCAGATCGGTACAAGCCAGCAACCGGAAAGTGATCAGTGCCTGATTCTGACAATCTGACCCACCTGGTTACCAGCCCTTTATACGGCTCCCAGTCACCAGGCCGGTAGCTGTACTCACCAAAATCTGCCTGTACCAGGGTGCCTGCGATAGGGTTAAAGCGCTGTCCTCCATGTTCAAAACCTCTCCACCTGTCAGCCTCAGGGTGTTGCTGGAGCAGCTGCAGTAGCGCCAGGCGCACTGCTTCATCCTTAGATCGAACAGGTGCGCCTAAATCAAAGGCTGCTTTGACCGAACAAGTATGCATATCTTGACCTTTCCCAGATGCTATACGTACGGACTGCCATTGACATATAATCATAATATTTTAAATTGAACAAACTATCAGTTACTAAAAAGTACTATAATAAGCTGTGTGCAACAATCTAAGCTGTTACTTATGAGTTACTCCCAATGAATTTTGAATTTTGGCATAAACAAACAACTCAGCAGCCATTATTTCCTAATATCGAATGGCAAAAGCCCGAGCAAAAAAACCTTGCTGGCAAATTACTTATCATCGGTGGTAATAAGATGGGTTTTGCAGCGGTTGCCGAGGCCTATAATGATGCATTAGCGGCTGGGGTTGGTGCCTGCAAAGTGTTGTTACCGGATGCTCTAAAGCCGGTTGTTGATAAATTAGCTCTTGATTGCCTCTTTGCGCCGAGTAATACTTCTGGGGGCATAAGCAAAGATGCACTGCCAATTGCAGAAGCCGGCTTAACATGGGCGGATTGTTTACTGCTAATCGGCGATACTGGCCGCAACAGCGAAACTGCCATCACACTCGAAACCTTGCTGACAAAAAGCAATAAACTTACTGTCATAACACGTGATGCAACCGACCTGCTTCGGGCCAACATTCCTCAATTGCTCCAACGCCCGCGTACCATACTCGTAGTCACGCTGGCTCAATTACAAAAAATTTTTCAGGCAGTGTACTATCCTAAAACTATCTTGTTCAGTATGCAACTGAGTACTCTCGTAGAAACATTGCATAAATTTACTATCACTTATCCATGTACTTTGATGGTGTTTCATCAGAATCAACTCCTTGTTGCCAATAACGGAAGTGTTAGTAGTACACCCTGGAATGACCCGCTCATTATTTGGCGCGGAAGCGTCGCTACAAAAGCGGCAGTTTATGCGCTGCAGCACCAATCAAAATTATTTGAAGCCCTCACGGCCGCGCTAGTGTAGTCTACACCTCTTATACGCCTCTTAACAAAAAGGTTGAGAAATTGTATAATAATTTGCTAGCTTATGCTAGTAGAACAGATTTCAGAAAATGTGTCTAATTATGAGATTGAACAAGAGCTTTCTCAAGTGCGGACAGGCTACCTGCAGTTAGACAAACGCTTTGGGTTTGTTGAGCCTGCTACCTTGATTGATATTGCTCAAGAAATGAGCTGTTCTGACCGTCCGACCGATATAGCAATTGCTGCTTCGGCTATTACTGAGGCGTTTGTAACGGGGCCACGTCCGACTCTTGAAGAGCTTGATGAATATCTGGCTTGGCTTGATTGGTCGGCCGAGCTTTACGCGCAAGCTGAACGTGGCTTTTGGCAAGAGCTCGATAGAGGTTGGAGACACCCACAAGATCAAACCGATCTACTCCGCACACAATTAAATGGGCTTTTTTTAGATGTCTATAGAGATATAATCTGTGGCGAAATAACCACCCAAACCTCTGCGGAAACAAGCAAACGCCTTGCGCAACTTGCAAAGTATACGCAAGGCCTTCTAAAACGTAGCCATGGCCGTATGTTCGAGCTTGGTATTGGATTTGCGTATGAACTAGCATCTATCATAGCCATACATAACTCTGCCGACAGCCTCATTGCATTACCAACAACTCCTCGGACTGAAAATGGAGAATATAACCAACAGCTTTCACACGACCTCATTATAAGCCAGTTACATACAGACGAACATGCAGACCTATGGCTTGCCAATGTAGAAGCGCTTCAACTTAAAGGGCGGGTGACTACAGAGGATCTAGAGCGGTATGATACCACCCAGATCATTTTGATCGACGTCCACGAAGACCTTGGCCTTAACGCAGGCAATATCTACACTGCTCTCAGCCCTTATCAGCAGAGTGGGCGTAAGCTTCTTAATGATGTATTTAAAGCACTCCAAGGTGCATACTATGTTCGGCCCTATAATGGATACGCTAGTGAGCTACTGGAAGAAGTGGTGAATTAGACGAAGGTTTATAAAGAGGTTGTGTTATCAAAAAGCCTGCCAGCTAATAGAGCTGTCAGGCCGATCGTACCCTCACGCCATAAAAAGCGTGAGGGTACGATCTTCCGCCTTATCTTCAGTAGCTGGGGTTGGATGGATGAAATTCAATGTGGCCACGATCAGTAGTGGTGTTACATTCAACCTGATCGCAAGCCACGCGATTCCAGCATTTACCTTTTGCAAGGCAATCCCCGTCAGCAGTATAGACTGCTACCGGAAAACCGTAGAACGCGCGCCTGGTAAATTCTCCCATCCAAAACGTATAAAACACACGATAGCTGATCTTCAGGATACGGCCTTGCGCATCAGGCACAGTCGTAACCGTCACTTTTGGCGTGTAACCAGTCTTAGTGAGAAGCCACACCCAGCGCAGCCGTAGCAAACTCGGCACTTGCACAATCTCGAGCGTAGCTTTTGATTGCTGCATACTTTCCTCCAATTTTGAATGGACAAGGTATACATATATTAACATAAAATTGATATTAATGCAATCTATTGAGTCTGGACCACCTCTCATTCCTCTGTCAAACGCCGCCTTCCCGGCGGTGTTACCTGATCTGTTTGATCAGGTAACACGGTTTGACAGAGGAATGAGAGGTGGTGCAAGTATCTCAACATATCTTAGCTGACCAAAGAAAAAAGTAGCCATTAAAGCTACTTTTTTCTTTGGTGGGCGAGGAGGGACTCGAACCCTCACATCCGAATGGACACCAGATTTTGAGTCTAGCGCGTCTACCAATTCCGCCACTCGCCCAAATACTGTTTCTTAACGAAAATTGTTTCTTTGACCTATAAGATTATATAATACTTTAGAGAGTTTTGGATGCCTACATCCTTAAGCCACGCATTATGAACCCAGAAGAACACCCCACTCCCCTAAGCGGGAATCAGCCTCAACGTGACCTGCAGGTGCCCCAGCGGCAGGCACAAATTCCCACTACACCGGAGCGCGACACCGCTTCGCATATTATACGTGACAAAATCGAGGCCATTTACGAAACAAATCCGCCTAACCAACTCAAAAGTGATCAAGCAAGTACAGTACATGGCGCCTATGATCGCACTTACAGCCAGTCAAATGGGCAGTATAATGCGCAGCAATACCACGCTGCCTGGCAGTACTATTACCAACAGTACTATCAACGATACTATCTGCAACAATTGCATATTCAACGCCAACAAATCGCAGAAAAAGCCAAACAGGCCGCTCACATTCCTGGTCAAGCTCCAATCGAGCCAGTAGTTATTGCGGGGAACGATCCAGCAATGGTTAGAAGATCCCACGTTATCGAACTGAAAGAAGATTTGCTCAATAAAGTTAAAGATCGCGCCAATAAAGTTCGAGGAAGCCACCATTTCATGCCAATTGTGAGTGCGCTAGTCGTGGGCCTACTTTTTTTCTTTTTGCAATATAATCGCCTTTTCTTCGCCCAAGTAAGAGCTTATGTTAGCCCTGGCTCAGTGGTGAAAGAGAATGACACTGTTTTAGTTGATCCAACAAGCAATGTTAACGTAGGGCCTGAGCCTAAACTTATTATTCCAAAAATTAATGTTAATATTCGTGTCGTATATAACATCAACTCGCTTGAAGATGCGCCAGTGCAGGAAGGGCTTAAAAAAGGCGTGGTTCACTACAAACTGCCGGGCGCTAACAGTTTTCCTGGACAAGTAGGCAACACGGTGATTCTAGGCCATTCAAGTAACGATATTTTTGAACCAGGTGATTATAAATTCGCCTTTGTTCTGCTGGACCGAATGCAGGCAGGGGACGTTATTTATATGCATTATGAAGGCAAACGTTATATCTATCGTGTTACTGATAAAAAAATCATCACACCGAGTGAATTCAGTGCCTTACATCTCAATAATGGTAAACCAATGCTGACACTTGTCACCTGTACACCACCAGGTACGGCGCTGAAGCGTTTACTCGTGTACGCCGAACAGATCAGCCCTGATCCCGCTGCTGCTATCCAACCAACGGTCAATGAACCCGCAAGCGCTGACCCACAATTACTCCCAGGCTATGCACCATCTCTGTTGGATCGCATTAGAGATTTCTTTTTCTAAGGAGTTCATCAAAATTAAAAGGCCTAGTGTCAGTACGAGGCGGCGTACTGGCACTAGGCCAAGCGGGTTCGCGACCATTGACGAGACGGCTGCTCGCTTTAAGATCGCTGAGCCAACATAGCTCGTATACGCCGGTCTGTGAGGCCTGAATAGGGGTAATCGTCCACAAAGTAAGCTATTCCATTTGTGAACAACGCACCGAAGATTCCATCATTACCAGGCTCTCGCTGCGAAGATGATTCCATAATCACACCTTCGAATATCCTGGCCGGAGGACCACCTGGCAGTCTTTCTGACAGGTAGGCGCCCGTCTGTATTCGGACAATGCGTAGGCCGATGCTCCCATTTTCAGTGACAAATATTAGCTGGCTATCTTTCCTCAATGAAGCAGCATTCTCTACAAATACTCCTTCTTTACCAGCGCAATTAATCACCAGCCTTATTTCTGCTTCCGTCAGGTTAAAACCTCCCCAAATCTGGGTTGGGTCATAGAGCTCTTCGGACGAAGCAAGCGTCTCCCATTGAAATAAAAAGAGGTGCTTAAAGAAGTTTTCAATAAGCTCAGCTTCTTCCTGCACAGTTTTTGCCCAATTGGCAAAAAGTTCCTTTCGTCTCATGTAAAGAATATCTATGAAACCGAGACGATCTGCTGCGCCTACCGCGCGTTGACTGATGAGCGTTCTGAGCAAAGCAAGCTCATCGTTTGTTTCGCTATCCAACTGTTTAGTTGCGCTGGCAGCCAGCCGTCCTTCGGCCTGTTCAAGCCATGCAATTTCAGTAGGCTGGAGTTGGTAACCTGATGTAGCCATTTTATAGTCCTTTGCTTATCCTGGACATCGGGCTTACATATTATATAATGTATAAAACTTATCTACAATTAATGGGTACTGCACTACCCTTACTCCCTCTATCAAACCGTGTTACCTGATCAAACAGGTCAGGTAACACCGCCGGAAAGGCGGCGTTTGATAGAGGGAGTAAGGGTAGTGCAGTAATGGGTGGTTAATCTTGTAGAGTTAGCCTTGACGTTTGCAAACTAAATTGACCGTCGGCTGCTTTACTGACACTAAAAAGACGCTTACCGTTAACACTTAAGGTTACACCAAAGCCGGGTTGTACACTGGTAATCTCGCGATCGTTCTTGCCGTAAAATTCCACGATGCGCAATTTACCCGCAGCATCACTCCAAAGATAAAAGTCATCAAGCCAACGCAACTTCGTAGTGATATTGGCACCAAAATCTAATGTAAACTGATAAGCTCGTGCTTCTTCAAGATCGTAGGTAGCAAACGCATTATTGCGCTGAGCAACCAGCATCCGGCCATTATTACTAAAACTTAACCATTGCGGGGTCGCACCTAAGTCGAACTGGGCAAAAACAGTATTCGTGTCTTCAGCCCCATCGGCGCGCGGATCACGGATGACTTCAATCTTTGAACTGTCGGCGGTACCAATTGCCAGGTAATCATGGTCATCATATTCACTATAGGCAAACACAACCTGTTTGTCGGTTGGCAGTGTGCGTATCGTCGTTATTTTGTCTCCACGATGTACGCCAACAATCTGCTGTTTGAGCGCAGGGTTATCGGGTGAAGCTTGCAAGCCTGTAAATGCGATCGAGTTATCTCCGTAGACAACAAATTGCTTTACCTCGTTGACAAGCGCGCCAGAAGCGCTTGTGTTGCCTATATCGAACCGTCGCAGAATACCATCAGTATTAACAAACACGATATTAGCATTACTGCCAGAAAAGTGAGCTTCAGAAATATTGAGGCCAAATACACGAGTTATATTGATGGCCTCAGCTGGTTTTGAACGGTCAACGCGCAGAAATTCGTTCATATCGCCATAATGATGCTTAATAAGTACGTACTGTGATTTCAGATCCCATTCAATAATTTCAAAGGTGCCATAGTGACCATCCTTTTTCGTAATTGCCGTTTCAGGTAGCTCAAATGCGGTAAACTTGGGGTCTTTCTCATTGCTTATATCGGCCAGCATGAACTCAGGCACATCGGCTTTAGTTTGTAGCCACAACCAATGACGGTCAGGTGAAACCAAAGAAGCCACTATAGTAGAAAAGTTCCGCACATTAGACGTGACAACTGTATTAGGGATAAAACGCGCATAATTAAGCCATACCAGCTGACCGGGCTCCAATGTAAACGCTTTGCTCCACGGACGATAACCTTCAAGTGCCATTGAGGCAGTGTGTTGACCAGCGGCTAAATTGATCTTGCCAGGTGTTTTAAAGTTTTGTTTTCGATCGTTGACCGTCACTTCAGCCCCTTCGGGGAATGAACGAAATTGAACCAATCCACCCTGCGTAAAGTTAAGGTTGCGATCCAATCGATAGCCCAAGGCGAAAAAAATCAACACAACAGAAATAACAATTGTACTGATAGTCATAACGCCATACGTAAAAAAGCGGAGTGCTATTTTGGCGCGCTTAGAAGAAAAATCAATATCAAACATAGCAAATTCTAACTAACAGCATAGCACGAATAGAAGCTAACACTATATGACTACCGAGCAACCATAAACAAAATACTTGCCTAAAAAGATGAATATTCGTACTATATAAATCAGTTACGCCAAAAAGCAACAAACACCAATGCGTGGGGGTAAACAATATCACATGAAAGGTAAAAACGTTATAACGATTAACGGTCGTCTGTACGACGCAGTTACCGGTATGCCTGTTACCCAGCAAGCTCAAACGACCAGGCCAATTGCATCCGCGCCCGAATCGTATACACAAAAATCCGATACATCGCATCGGACATTTAGTGATATTGCTCCTATTAAAAAGCCCGTCTTATCTGAAGCTCACTCTACGCTACGCTCTGAAGAGCAACAGCAAAAAACCAATCACCAGGCGCCTTCGAACGCAGTGCATCAGCAACCACAGAGATCTCAAACGTTACACCGAGCTGCTTTAAAACGGCCAGCTATTGGCCGTCCTACACAACCTATTCATCACAAAAGTCCTGTTATTAGCCGCTTCGGCCCAGATTTTACTGCGACAACCATTGAACCATCGATTCCTACTCATACTGAAAGCACTAAGCCTGCAGCTCACCCTCTTGTTACTAAGATGTTAAGAAAAAACGATACATCCACTCAACCAACTGGAGCGCCCACACGCAGCTCAAAAGAGCTGAAGGAATTACTCATCAAAGAACGCTTAGCCGAGGTTGAAACAGCCGAACAAAAGCAAAAAAAAGAACGCCCTCATCTTTTCCAGCGCCGGCCAAAATTAACCACTGTCCTCACTAGCTCACTGGCAATCCTTCTCTTGGGTGGCTACCTAACATTTATTAATTTACCAAACATTTCGATGCGAGTGGCGGCAACTCGAGCTGGCATAACCGCCAACTTCCCCAGCTATAAGCCTGATGGCTATAGTTTTCAAGGCCCAATTACGTACGCACCTGGCGAAGTAAGTATCAATTTTAAGTCAAATACTAACACCAATGGTTTTACGCTCAAGCAAAAAAGCTCTCATTGGGATAGCCAGGCCGTACTAGATAATTATGTTAATAAACAAACGGAAAATTATCTAACCTATCAAGAGCAAGGCCTGACTATTTTTTCATTCGACAATAAGGCCGCTTGGGTGAATGGCGGATTGCTCTACAGCGTTGAAGGCAATGCCCAGCTCAGCAGTGAGCAAATTCTACGTTTAGCCACCAGTCTTTAAGTAGGTATTGCCATGGGCAGGTCATGCGTCTTAAGCTTGCATATTTGCGCATTTCAAGTGATACTGGCCATTAATTATGATTGTACGAACAAGATTCGCCCCCAGCCCAACTGGCGCCTTGCACTGTGGCACAGTCCGTACGGCTCTCTTCTCGTGGCTCTTAGCCAAAAAGCATCAAGGTCAATTTTTACTGCGTATTGAAGATACCGACCAAAAACGAGAAGTCGTTGGTGGTACCGAGAACATCAAGGAAACACTGCGCTGGCTTGGCCTTGATTGGGATGAAGGGCCAGACATTGGCGGACCTTTTAATCCCTACATACAATCTCAACGATTAGAAACCTACAAGCAATATGCTCTGACACTCATAGAAAAGGGTATAGCATACGCTGATCCTTATAGTCAGGCGGAGTTGCAAGCACTCCGAGAGCAAGCGCAAGCCGAGAAACGGCCGTTTTTGTTCCGTGATCATCGGCCGAGCAATCCTCCCCAATGGGACGGCTCGCAACCACTACGGATTAAGCTAGAGCCGAAGGCTTGGGCTTGGGATGACGCCGTCATGGGCACCGTCAAAATGGGCCCGGAGATGATTGACGACTATATTATTATCAAAGCCGATGGTTTCCCAACGTACAATTTTTCGCATATTGTTGATGACCACCTTATGCAAATAACGCACGTTCTCCGTAGTCAAGAATTTATTAGCAGTGTGCCAAAATTTTTGGCGGCCTACGAAGTACTCGGCTGGAAACCACCAGTCAACGCCATTGTGCCGCAGGTTATGGACGAAACCGGCAAACGCAAATTAAGTAAACGATATGGCGCAAAACCCCTTTTAGAATACTGTAAGCAAGGTTTTTTGCCCGAAGCTTTGCTTAACTTTATGGCTACTATTGGCTGGAATGATGGTACTGAGCAAGAAATATATACACTGCAAGAACTAATTGAAAAATTTGACCTCAGCCGAGTACAAAAAAGCGGTGGTATCTTTGATGAGCACCGCTTGCTATGGCTGAACGGCGCGCACATTCGCCAGCTAAGCCTCGATGAACTATATGACCATGCTCAACCTTTCTGGCCAACGAGCGCTGCTTCAAGAAACGAGGATTATAAAAAACAGGTGCTGGCGCTCATACAGGAACGACTCAAATTTTTGGCTGAGTTACCCGAACTAACTAAGTTTTTTTTTGAAGAACCTGTTGTTCGTGAAGAATTGTTTACCAACAATAAACAGCTTAAAAAACTGACCAAAAACGAACGCCAAACTTTCCTAGCCAAAATCCTTGCCGTTCTGGAGGCTAGTAACTTTTCCGAAACTGATTTAGAAGAGCGTCTCCGTAAACTCATAGATGAGCTTGGCACGAAACCAGGTATACTTTTTGGTTTAATTCGCGTCGTCATTACAGGCAGCAATGTTGCGCCGGGGTTATTTGAAACGATGCAAGTATTAGATAAAGAGACGGTACTAAGACGGATTAAAACCATTCAGCAATAGAACAGACGTTTGATTTCCTTAAGCTTCACTGCCTTCCTAAGAAGGTCAACCCATGAGCGATAATACCCATACAGCTTGTGCTTGTTTTGCTATAATAAGGCATAAATGAGATTCTCAAAACCAAAACTATTACAATACTTCCACACCTTTGCTCATCAGCATAAAATAGTAGTGTTGATTTTTGCCATTGCTAGTTTACTGCTTTCGAGTGGCCTGATTATTTTTGCCCTCCTTTATCAAAAGCCAAAAATCCAAACTGTGCCGCAATCAAATAGTACCGAAAAAACATCAGTTGCCCTCACTGCACCCAAATTCTTTTCACCACTCACTGGAATAGAAGTTGCCGATATGGCCGCAACCACTAAACAGGTACGTGCCATTATGATAGAGAATAGCCCTGACGCCCGGCCACAATCAGGTATTAAAGACGCCGGCATTGTGTTTGAAGCAATCGCTGAAGGCGGCATCACCCGATTTTTATGCCTTTACCAAGAAACGCGGCCCGGGCTCATTGGGCCGGTACGTAGCTTGCGGCCATATTATGTTGATTGGCTAGCACCGTTTGATGCTAGCGTGTCGCATGTTGGCGGTAGCCTCAATGCTCTCAATGAAATCCGCAATGGCACTTACAAAGATATTGATCAATTCTTCAATGGTGGCTTCTATTGGCGGGCAACTGATCGCTATGCGCCGCACAATGTATACACTAGCTCTGATAAACTTGATGAATTGAACAATAAAAAAGGCTACACTACGAGTAACTTTACTGGCTTTCCCCGTAAAGCCGAAGGCCCGAGCACTGCGCCAAACGTCACTAAAATTAATATTGATATTTCATATAGTTTATTCAATGTTCATTATGACTATAATCCTGCTACCAATAGCTATAACCGTTCTGAGGGCGGGCAAGGGCACAGTGACCGCGAAGCAGGCGCCATTTCACCAAAAACAGTTATCGTCATGAAAGTACCCATGCATCGTGGCTTCGAAGATGGTTATCGCGAACAAATGGACACCATTGGCAATGGCCAAGCCTTTGTATTTCAAGATGGCACAGTCACCGAAGTAGGGTGGAGCAAACCAACCAGAAAAGCTCAGATTACCTTTAAAGATGGAGCTGGTAATATCGTGCCGCTTAATCCCGGCCAAACCTGGATAAGCATTATCACGCCAACCAAAGGAGTGACATGGCGGTAAAGATTTCTGAATTTTTCGTACATCACCGTCATAACACGATTGCATTCATTATGCTGGTTGAAATATTATTGGCTGTCCTAGGGGCTACTGCGGCATGGTATCTCTGGGACGTACTCCGTATGGATCCGCTGTTTATTATCTTTCTTATTTTAGGTTTGCTGCTTGCAATTCAAATGATGTTAACCCCTCTTGTTTACCGTATCACTGGTCATCCGTTAAAAATCATTTCACAGGCCATTGCCCACGTATCAAATGACCCGATTCAAACACCTCCGCCTGATGTCAACCATCCCAAGTACGAACGAAGTGGGCTTAAAGCCATGGTTCAGACGATTTACGAGTTGGCTGTTTCATCCCATCACGAAGCTACGGAAGCCAAAAACGACAATAGTGGGCCCTATCGTACGATCCTTAACAATGCGCCCTGCGGCATTGTGGCGCTTAATGATCAAGGAGAAGTTGTACTGGCTAATCCAATCGCGCCAACACATGAAACAACGAGTAGTGGCCTTGAACTTGAACTTATGTTTGAACAGAGTAATAACCTGGAAATGTGGCTTGCCCAAGCTAAAGACACAAAAGTACGTGACACTAAGGTGTGGCATCGCATTGCCGATAGCATTCCAGGAGAAGATGGCAGGCGAATTTTTGATGTTGTAGCTTATTACAATAAAAATGGCGAGCAAAATATTGAAGTCATCCTCATAACTATTGACCGAACAGCCGAGTATGCACCAGATGACGACAATATGGATTTTATTGCCTTAGCTGCTCACGAACTGCGCGGGCCAATTACGGTAATTCGTGGCTATCTTGATTTGCTTGACGACGAGCTAAAGCCATTGCTGCAGCCAGACCAACAAGTGCTTATGGATCGCTTGCAAGTATCTGCAGAGCAACTTTCTGGTTATATTAACAATATTTTAAATGTCTCGCGGTATGATCGCAATCACCTAAGCCTTCACCTGCATGAAGAGCATCTCATTGATATCTTAAAAAGCTTAGCGCCTGACCTTGCACTACGTGCCAAAACAAAAAAACGCCGATTAATCTTCCGCATACCAACAGACCTTCCTACCATTGCTGCGGATCGCAGCAGCTTAAGCGAGGTCATTAATAACCTTATCGACAATGGCATAAAATATAGTCAAGATGACGGAGAAGTTATCATAACTGCAGCAGTAAAAGGTAACTTTATCGAGATAACCGTCCAAGATTTTGGTATTGGCATACCAAGCGCCATTGTTGGCAATTTGTTTAGTAAATTTTATCGCTCACACCGGTCTCGGCAGCAGGTGAGTGGCACTGGTTTGGGATTGTACATTTGCAAAGCGATTATTGAATCACATGGTGGCAGTATTTGGGTGCGCTCCGTAGAAGGCGAAGGGTCAACATTTGGTTTTACCATGCCAATTTATAGTACAGTTGCAGATAAACTTGGGAAAGATGATAATGGTAATGCACAAATCATTGAACGTGCAGACGGCTGGATCAAAAATCATGCTATGTACCGAAGGTAATTTACTATGCCACACATAAAACAAATTCTCTGTATCGAAGATGATCTCTTTATAGGAGAGATGTATCGTCGTAGCCTTACCAAAGCTGGCTTTGCAGTTGATCTTATTGCGAGTGGTGATGAAGGGTTGAAAGCGGCGACCAACAAGCAATATGATCTTATTCTGCTTGATGTTATGCTCCCCGAAAAAAAGGGGACTGAAATCCTACATGCTCTTCGTGGTGAAGGCAAAGACCTCGTGCCAAACTCGCGCATACTCGTGCTCACTAATTATGACCAAGATGACGAATCTAAAATGGCTATGCAAAGCAAAGCTGACGGTTACCTCATAAAAGCTGATATAACCCCCCGACGACTACTTGAAATTATATATTCATTAGACGTGCAAAGCACTGGTGCCGAGTAGTGTGAAGTACCCAGCACCAGCCAACGACTGCCTTATACGGGCTTTAGTGAAGCAAGTGGCACGTCGCAGATTACCATACTCCAATTTATCTTTGTCGCAGCTTGGCAATACCACTGGCCATGTTTTCGGAATGGTTCCGACAATATCTCAAAAACTATTCCTGCTCGAATGACATGAGAACTTGTTTTAAACAGCTCAGTGATCTTCACCTTTAAGCCAATTCTTACTTTCTCGCGCTCCATCTTCTCTCCTTCGAGTCAGAGCCAGCTCATCCATTTTAATACCAGCCCTTCCCTCTAGCAACTAGCTAGACTCATTACTTCTGTCGTGATAAAATTTCTCTGTCTCACTCAGCGCACTTTATTTTGGCCCCATCGTCTAGTGGCCTAGGACACCGGGTTCTCATCCCGGCAACCGGGGTTCAATTCCCCGTGGGGTCACCACAAGAGACTCATCAGCGTTTGATGGGTCTTTTTTGATGTTTGCTAAGGTGTAAAGAGCACTTAATTTGGGCGTTCCAAATTTATTTGTAGTGAGGTCGTATTCTAGGCCTTCTGGAAACACTAGGCGTTGGTAAATGATTTGATGCTCTATCGAGGCATTGCTCCATATTCTTGGGGCGTTCGACATAAAACGCATAGCATAGTCGATTGCATCAGTTTTTAGTTCTGACAAGGACCCGATATTCGCAAGGTCTTCTTGTATAGCGTCAGACTCTTTCTTTATCTTCGCAACAAGTTCTTTCTTATCTTCTACTGTTATATCACCAGCAACAAGCATTTCGACAACCCTGTTCCTTTTGTCTGTGAGCTGCTCTAAGACCTTATTGAGCTTCTTCTGCTTATTGCCTAGTGTTTGTGTTTCGTCACGCCATACGTACAATTATCTCTTTCAGGAACTTCTCCATGTCTGGGTCAGGTGCAAGTGAGGATAACAGATGTAAAAATTGTTCGTGAAGCTCCCATGATTGCACTGAGGGAACATGGCATCTCGAACAGTGGTAGCGAGGCGAACGCTTGCAGTGGCTACACTTGAAGCCACCTGCTTTATGCTCTCGATTCCATTCTTGTGTTCTATGTTTTTCGTAATTTTGGGCATCACTATACTCATAGCGTTTCATCTGTATCCTTACATGAAAAAACCAGCTTGCGGCTGGTCATGCTGGATAGGAAGATGTACTAACTATTTTCTAAATTGGTGTTCGAGTTAAGCTGTTTTTGACCAGCCAGAAACTACCGCTTCGACAGCGGTTACTACACTGGTTGTGGCCTGACGACTACTGTTACTTAACATAGACGATAATCATAGCACATAAGCATAAGTACGTCAAATGTCAAAACTTGGTATAGTTAGCTTATGTCAAAACAAATTATTCTAGTTGGCGGTATGCCAACTGCGGGTAAATCAACGCTCGCCAAAAACCTTTCAAAACACCTTAATCTACCTTGGATTTCTACTGACCAAATAGGAATGATAATGCGGTCAGTTGCTAACAAAGAAAAACATCCTAAGCTGTTTACTTGGGAAGATTATGACGGTGTGCAATTTTTAAACAAGTATACTGCCGACGAAATAGCAGATGACCAATTTGCAAGCGGTGAAGCAATCTGGCTCGGCATACGAAAGCTCATTATAGAGGATGACACATGGAGCGACGGCTTTATCGTTGAAGGTGCTAACATATTACCGCATTTAGTAGCCCAAGATTTTTCCACTGCAAGTAATGTTAAAGCCATATTCATTGGCGACCACGATGTGGAGCGTGTTCGTAAGGTTGTGTACACAAGGAATGATTTACTTTTTAACACTCCAGATTATACCGATTCCCTAAAAGAGAAAGATGTTGAGTGGGCGCTAAATTTTAGCCAAAAATTAAAAAGCCAAGCCCTTGAACACGAAATGCCTTGGGTTGAAGTTGAAAAGAATGAGCACGATCTGGCAAGGGTGCTAACAGCTCTAGAACTCGATCGATAAATACCCGGGCAACATAAGTCATCAAGCCAATCTTACATAGCAAGTTTTCTAACAGGGGTGGTAAAATGTATGCAATGAATGACGACATTTATGAGACCAGTGTGCTTCGCATGATTAGCGAGGCAAATCTAGGAACAGATGCAACGGGTCATTTTAGGAAACATGACGACATCGCTGCGGAGTTAGGCGAAACGAATGAATCGCTTCAGCCGGTTATCGACAAGTTGCTTGCACACAAGCTCATACGCATAGTTAATGAAAAGTTTCAACAGGTACATGGCCATGCTCTCGAATACACTGCTTACCAGATTACAGAGCTTGGTAGAAGCCATCTGCACAGAAGTAACAACCCTGCTTCAACGGTATACAGTGGCATCTACGGCTCTAACATTGCTCATAACTCATCGAATGTTACGCAGACACTCTCGATAGATACTCTGACACCTGATTTACAAGAAAAGATTAAAGAGTTTGACGCCGCCGTTGAACAGAAAGATGGCTCTGCAATGAAGCAGGCGTTTGGTTACATTGCGGATAAGGCCGTTGATGTGGCTATCGCACTGGGTACAGGGACACTGCTGCGTTAGTATGGACGACTTAACCAAGAAGACAGACGACGAGCTGCGAGATATTATGAGGGCTAGCATTGCCAATTCATACGTCCCATCATCTATCTACCATAGGGCAAAGCAGGAGCTGGAGTTCAGAATGCAACAGAACCCAACCTACTACCTAGTTAATTCTAATCTTTCTATCGACTCTACGAACGTCAATCAGTCAACGCAAGTTAGTCATCAATCGCAGCAGGAGTCAGAGGAATAAATATATGTCTGACCTGTTACAGATATTCTTAACCGCTGGCCTGACCCTTATCGGTGGTGTCGTACTATTCATATTTGGAGAATTTGCGAAAGTTCTGATAATCCAGCCTCTACAGAAATACAATGAACAAGTGCAACTAATCCGTGACCGACTCGATTTTTATGCTAATCGAGTAACTAACTATTTCTCTGAAGAGCCGAATGATGAAGAGTGGAAGCTGATCCAGCAGATAAATGCAGATTTTCGTTCTGCTGCCACACAGCTAAGTTCAAAATACGCAGGTATTGCACGCCGAAAACTACTCATCAGGTTCAAGGTTATACCAACACCAGAGAAAATTGAAGAAGCGTATAGAAACCTGATGTTCTTATCGAACAATTTACCTCGGCGTGGACGCGATGATCGAGATAGTGAGGTCAACCCTATAATGGTAAATCATGATGCAATCGATAAAGTGAAAGCTGCCCTACGTCCCTAGTAGCTATAGTTCTACTCTAAGAGAGAATACTACTGGGCACTGTTATTGCTCTCATATAGTTGTATACTTCGAGTAGCTCACTACAGATTTCGTTCCATTTCGATTTCAGGTAGTTCACCATTGCAATTATTACATCAATTATAGATGAGGAAAGCTTAAAAATGTATTTGGGCTTTTTTTGTATTAATGAGTGTTCGATTTTCAGAGGACGGTTTTAGGCTTCAAAGTTATTTCCTCCTGCTATACTTAACTCTATGAAAGATAAAATTGTTGTTATCACCGGTGGGAGCGAGGGTTTGGGAAAAGCTGTCGCTATAAAATTTATCGCGGAAGGAGCAACTCTGGCTCTTGTTGCTCATAACGAGAATAAGCTCAACCAATTGGCTCAAGAATTAGGCACAAATGCTCATCCTTATGTCTGCGATGTGGGTTCTGTAGAGCAGATTCAGCAGACAGCACAGCGGATTCTCAAAGATCTTGGACGAATAGATATCCTTATTAATAACGCTGGGATTTGGACTGACGAAGAGCTAGAGAAGGATGATCCAGCACGGCGCCGAAAAGCTTTCGAGATTAATACTCTCGGTACTATTGAATTCTCCAAAGCATTAGAATCTACTTTTCGAGATCAGAATAGGGGCCATATTCTCAATGTTATCTCCACCAGCGGTACAGCCGACACAAGTTCGGGCGACAATACACTGTGGCAGGCATACGGAGCTACCAAATGGGCACTCGCCGGATTCACAAGAGCCTTTAAGGATTCTTTGGAAGGTACAAATGTCAAAGTTACCGGCTTTTATCCTGGAGGCTTCGATAGTAATCTTTATGAAAATGCTGGCCTTGCAGATCTGCACGGCCAGCCGTGGATGATGCGGACGGATGATGTCGCAGATGCGCTCATATTCTGCCTTACTCGACCAGCTGATATGCTTGTTGAAAAACTGGTTGTTACTAAATTTAGGGGGTGATGATTACTCGGCCATTTTGCTTCGACTCCCCGAAGGCTACAATATTGTTACCGGTGAAGCTTTTTTGGTAGACTAGCAATGTGAAGCCTAAACGAACGGCGCTCCCGAGAAGTATCATCTAACGATTGTGCTCATCCCTCATGATATAAAGCCCGCCCAAGTCATTGATCTTCTGAACCCCATCCTTAAGAGATGGCATTTGCCCATAACCATACGCGGACTGGCAGTTAACCGCCTCTAATCCTCAGCAGTGCTTTTTCCGGAAGAAGAAACACTTGTATCCCAGCGGTCGAGACTCCGAACTGCACTAGGTATTCTCGAACAAGCTTACGATATTCATCGACCAAGACGCTTGACCCCGCGTCTAGCACGCTACACACTTTTGACGCCGAAACACAAAATTCGATAAACGTCTCACGGGCTATATTGTCTGATGCTAATAGTAGTCAATGTACTTGACCTTCTCGTTACTGCATACTTTATGCTCGATGTATACAAATTAACGTTAAGGAAAATCTATGAATATTATTACGCTCGCAAGATATGGTGCTATACTAGCTTTTTTGGTGACATTTGGTATGTTGGCTAGTGATGGATTTCGCTCAGATCAATTGTTCTTTTACCCAGCCCTTATTTTATGCGGTTTTCTACTGATAGCGGCATTTTCACCGAAGCGTTTTGCGCCTGCTTTGCTGCTGGCCAGTTTTTCGTACGCCACTAGTATGTACGTAGCGGAGACCGTTCTGGCATCTTGGGAAGGTAGAACACTTATCGCATTAATTCTTGGGGTACTGGGCAGTGTGTTTGGTATGGTATTGATGGTTCGCTATATTATGAAAAATTCTAAGCTTTGAAGTTGCTAAAACGGAAGTTAGTTCACCATGGAAATCGTTCTATACAAAGTGCTGCCCACGGTGTTCGCGGTGAATATTGACTAATTGCAATATTTATTCTAAAATATAACCACTCGGAGAGAAGGCAATCAACTCCAAGGTACTTTTACAAGCTCTCTGTTGCTCATATCTGTTGAGGAATAGTACGTATAATGAAATTGTACGCACTATTCCTCAACAGATGATTGGATTGGTGCTAATGCAGACTCTGCCCGATTCCTTCTACGCGCTTATGCACATGCTGAGTGGCCGAGCGCTCCATTATGTCACATTGGCATGGAGTCCCGCTCTGTCTGCGAGGCTGGTAACCCAGGGGAGGCGCTATCTCATCGTCTTCATCGGTTTACTAAACTCCTGCGGAGCGATGGCCTTGCTACTTTGGTCATTTAGCCCAGCCGAGATCTACCTTGGTCTCAATGAGCTTTGGAACGTTGGATGGTTCCTGGGCTTGATGGCCTGGATGAGCGTCACCCTGCACATCCTCATAATCGGCGTTATGCTGATCGCCATCGTGGCATTCTACCGGAATCCCAGCATCCGGCAAGCAAGTGCAGAGCACCTCCATTCCAACTGAAGACCTGCGGAGCCATTAACCGATTACACTCTGATGAAATGGTAATGCGCCCCTTGGCTTCATAGACAACAGAGGCACTGGGACGGGCTAATGATTAAGGCTATGATTGGTATGCTTTGCGGCGTATCAGTCTTGTTGCTTAAATCATGAAGCCCGTCCCACAGCCCTATGAGTTGTGAAGATTTAACGAACTCAAGTAAAATTATTTTTCCAAAAAGGCTTAAGCCTTACCATCTTCTGGCAACTTGCTTCAGATTTTCACCAGGTAGCATAAATAATCATGATACCACCGCGTTAAAGCGATTGACCTCTAAGTTTATCGGTTAAACTTAAACTTTTTGTTCTCCAATATCTACCATCCATTGAATACCAAATTTATCGATACACATACCAAAAATATCTCCCCAAGGCGCTTTCTCAAGCGGCATAATGATGGTTCCACCTTCTGATATTTTCTCCCAGTAACCTCGTAATTCTGATTCGTTGTCACCGCTCAGCGACATGCTCATAGTATTACCGGGTTTATATTCCATGCTGCTGGGCGTGTCGGAAGCCATGAAAGTAATACCATTATCAGCTTCGAGCATAGCATGCATAACTTTGTTATCTTCGCTCGGATCTTGCGACGCTTGGTATTCTTTGAAAGTACTTATAACAAGTTTGCCACCAAAAACAGTTTTATAAAATTCCATTGCCTCGCGAGCATTATCTTTGAAACTAAGATACGGATTAAATCTTGTCTGCATAAACTTCTCCTTATTAATGCGTTTAAAAGCAATTTAATTATACATGACAAAACTTTAAATAGATTAATCTGTTATAGTAAGTTTATCGTCTCCACTGTTTGTAGAAGGGTGGTAACTATGGAAAGCCATTCTAGACGACAGGGGAAACGCGTCACAGCCGGGCATACCAGCCTTATTGAAGGGCTTGACAGGTTTCTGAGGATACTTGAAGACTGGCCAGAGATTACAACCATTCGTATTGGAAAAATTACTATTAGCCACACAGTCGGGCGTAAACACAACAAACCGAGTCCTATCAGACAACCTCCCAGATCTATAGGTCTTGGAGGCGGCTTTAACTTCAAAGCAACGCGGTGGGCCATGGCCAGCAACCGCATCACCGGAATTCTATGCCGCGCAAGTTACGGGCGTGCATATCAAGAGGTAATACTCACTTCAGATGATTACCGAGCCTTGCGAGCCAGACTTGTGAAAGAAGGTTATTTATCCGACGAGTAACCAAAGTTAAAAACCTTGCCGAGAGATATGCCCCTCTTAGTTGGGTTGAAGAAAATAATTTTTATGTTATTATATACATATTCCGAAGAATACTCGGTTAGATCGAAGCCTTCTTCACGAGGAGTAACGATGCCCCCGAAGCTCTATTTTTACAGCGGAATTTCCCTCTGGATGAGCGTGCTTACCTGCATGTTGACCATCAGCGACCCACGACTCATCATTCTTCGCTGGATGGCCATGGTGTTCATTGGGGCCATATTATTCTTCGTTTTTATGGCTTACCTATACAAGAGTGTCGAGCGCTCAATCGAGAAAGAGGAAGCCAAGATTCGAGCTCGACTTTCCGCATCCCTATAGGGTGCGCTAGCCTCGCAAGGCGAACTTCTACCACAAAAGTGGGAGCACTCGCAGGAGCGGGGCTTTCACTTTGGAACAAAGATCATAATACAAGTTGGGTACTAACCACAATAGCTGTTGTCAAAAAACTCATATCAACCTAAGCAAAAAAGGCTATAATAGGGAATGGTCATGTGTGTACTGGCTTCAGCCTTTCCACGCACAGGCTCTTAAAAAGATAAACTGGGTGGGTATACACACTAATCTCTTACGAAAAGGGGATAAAGCGTCACTGCCTTGCCCCATATTCAGTGCTCTCTGGCGCCGGGGTGTTCATATGAACGGATGAACGCTTTTTGGCCGGACAGCCCTCCTAATAAATCGTTCACTTATAACGTTTAAGTGAGACTGAGGAGTTTGAATATGAATCGTACCAATATAAATCAACCGGTCACTATTACCGCAATTGCATTTCGTGAGCAACATGGCCTTAGCGCTGTGCCAAAACGAATGGAATTCGACGGTAATATCTATACTTTCCAGGATTCAGGGCTGCAATACCTTATCAAAAAAGGCGAACGCAAGACTCGAATTCTCGATATGACTGACGGTTTGGCGAGCTTTCGCCTGCGGTCTGACGACGAGACAACCTGGACGCTGGTGAGCATTACTCAGTGAAACAACCGGTTGAGGGGATGAAGCCGCCCGAAGAGGGTGGTTTTGTTTTGGGCAAACTCTTCTTAAGAGATATAACATGAGAGGATATCTCATTTAGAAAAAACCTGCACCACCTCACTTCCTCTGCCAAACGCCGCCTTTCCGGCGGTGTTACCTGATCTGTTTGATCAGGTAACACGGTTTGGCAGAGGAAGTGAGGTGGTGCAGAATAAAACCATTGACTAAATTAATTTTATATGTTTAAATACTATAGATTGCTCAACTGAGCATTCGAACTTTTATGCTTTGATGAACGCGGAGCGAGGTGACAAGGCTTTTTTAAAAAGAAGCTTCTTCACCTCGCTTCGCATCAGGCGTTGCGAGCCGTAGTAAATCCATTCTGATGAGAACTGGAGCGACCTACCATGATCGGTCTTCACGAGGTCACCACCTCCACCGAAGATGGCCACTTGGTCAAGCAGCACGTCGGTTGTCGTGGCACTGACGCCCGTCACCACATCCACCTCGACACCACCGAGGTTGCCGATGGCAAGGATGGAACTCGACCCTTCTACACGGTCAAAACCTGCACCGAGGCAGAAGACCAGCGGAGGGACCTGCTTGCCAGGAATCAGCGGCTCGAAGCTGATCTGGCGGTGAGGGAAATTGAGAACGGCAATCTCCAGGCAGAGAACACCAATCTCCAGGAACTCCTGCTGGCTTTGCCGCAGATCATCTTCCACGCAGGACCGGCTTTCCGGGCACTCCTGGCCGAGGAGCTCAGCCCGCCGGATCTGACCGACGATGGTACTGCCGTCAAACTGTCCGGCGTGTTGTTCACGGTACTCATCACCAACCACGGCCGTCGGCTGATCGTCCACGACATCAGCGGCAACGTGGATGATCTGTCGCTGCCGGTCGTCAAGGGACGCCTCTCAGTAAGCGACCAGACCACTTTCATCGGTCACGTGGCTCGCATCAAGCGGGCAGCTACCGAGGGAATGGACCCCATCACCGGCGAAGTCAGCCTGGCACCCGCCCATGCTGCAACGCAGTCGGCCGCCTGATTCATCAAGCACCACGGCGCAGCCGGTCCGGACGATTTATCGTTCCGGACCGGCTCGCCGGCACCACCTAATAAAAATGACGAGTCACCACCAGCCGGTGGTTTTTTGTTTTGGGCAAACTCTTTATTATCTCTAAAACAGCCTCATATAAGGTTCGCGAAGAAACAGTCCGCTCGCAAAAGCTCGCTGCCTTCCTCCCGGGAAGGTCGAGTCTTCGCGAACCTTATATGAGGCTGTTTTAGAGATAAGTTGACACAAAAGTAAATCTATATTACTATATGCGTGCTCTGTACCCCGAAACTTGGGAGACAAAAGCAATTTAACATCATCCGATCATCAGGAGGTGATGGGCATGCCACGACGATTGCCTGGCATACTCGCGGCGGTGATTCTGGGATTCAGCGGCTTACTGCTGAGCCCGGCACCGCATGCACTTGCCCAAGACGGTGGCTGCGGTGTCATTGTCGACAATGCAAATGTTGTCGATGATGGAAAACTGCAGCCAGTCATCAACGATCTCATCAGAGTTGGTGCCGACCCCCACATCGTGACAGCCAACAACCTCGGGCATCACCCTACGCTCGATGCACTGGTTGACGCCCAGTGGAAGTCATGCCCCAACTGGAAGGCTACCAATGGCGGACGAAAGTCCAATTTGGTAGTTTTCGCCATCAGCATCCAAGACCGGCAGGTCGGCATCTTCCCCACCGACGGGGAACCGATCGACCGAGCCTTCGAAGACGCTGGCGGTGAGCAGACCATCTACAGCCAGTACATGGGCCCGAAACTGCGTGACGGTGATTTCACCGCCGCGTTCGTAGCGGGTATGGACCGAGCCAGCGATGTCATCTCAGGTGCAGGTCGTCCACAAGGCGGTGACGTCACCAATGTTGACTTTGGTGGCGTCGGCAAGGTCATCGGCTGGATTTTCGGCCTGTTGATTCTGCTGGGAGCTATCTTCGCGGCTATCTGGTATCGTCGACGTATCCTTGCGGAGCGTCGCACGGCAGCAGAAGCCTTGGAAGCCATGCGGCAACGAGCTCTACGAGCCAGGGATGCCACCACTGACATTTTGCAGGCACTCAGAGACGGCCAGGGCGAGACGCTTCGTCGAGCACGAGTCGTCAAGTACGCCTCTATTGGCGGACAACAGGCGACCGAGCTGCAGGAAGCGCTTGCCACCGTCACGCGGGAGATTGCTGCGGCATCCGATGCTATGACAGGTGCGGCTTCGGCTTCCGCCAACCCGGATGACACCGGGCTGACTCAAGCTGTTTATGAGGCTATGGCTCAGCGTTATGAAGGAGCTCTGCAACACGCAAAAACAGCCCGTGATGCCGACCAGCGTATCACTGAAATCGCCAAAGCCATCGAATCAGAGCTCCAGCAGGTCACAACTGCCCTGGCTGAAGCCGAGGCTCGGTTGCAAAACCAGCAGGCAGCCGTCGAGCAGCTTCGCGCGGAGAACATCCGTGTGGAGATTTTCGACAGCCAGCTGGAGACTGTAATCGAACATTTGGCAGCGGCAATGGCTGACCAGGGTAACCTGGCCGCACTCGGAGCACTGCACCGATGCAATGAGGCATTGGCAAGCAACGAAACTGCTCTCCGCGAGCTCACCGAAAGGCGTGCACAGCTGGCGCAGGCAATCCCTGCACTGGAAGCACGTATCGCAGAAGTCAGAGCGTCACTCGACGCAGCTCATCAGTGCTTCGAGCGCATCTCAACGGCCTATGCTCCCGATTGTTGGGAGTCGATCGCTGGCAATGGCACCGAGGCTACGACACGGATCAACGGCGCAGATCAGGCCCTGGCTACTGCCGGAAGATTGTCCGACATCTCTACTCAGCAATGGGACGCCGCAGCTGAGGCAATCAGTGCGGGTAACCACCTGTTGGACGAAGCCGCTGGACTACTGCACTCCATCACAGCGCTGGAGCAAAACCTTCAGCGCGCACAGCAGCAGGCTCAGCCCGAAATCGATGCGGCCCAGGCCGACATCGACCGGGCGGCGGCGTACATCCAGCAGCACGATGACGATATTCGTGACAGTCTGGAGGACGACGATTTGGCCCAAGCCCGAGCAACACTCGAGGCAGCATGTGCCGAGTTTGCTGAGTCTCAGCCGAACTACCTGCGAGTAGTAGAGCTGGCCCTGGCAGCCAACGCACATGCTGATCGTATCCTGCAACAGGCAATGGACGAGCACGAGTCTGCCGAACGCCTCCGGCATCAGGCAGCAACCGCGCTCAGCCAGGCTCAGGCTGCAGTCAGCAAGGCAGCAGAGTACATCTCGGACCATCGGTCCGATGTGGGCTCTGCTGCGGAAAGCAACTTGCAGAACGCGCGTCGCCACTTGGGTACCGCTCAGCACCACAACGATCCGGCCAACATCCTTCGGGCCGCGCAGTCAGCCAAACGAGAAGCCGATGAGGCCTATCGCAAGGCAAAGCGCAACTTCCAGGACGCCGAGGACGAACGCGAACGGGCACGCCAGCGGCGTTCCACCAGCCACAATTCCAGTTACGGCGGTGGCACAAGCTTCAGCTACACCAACATCGATTTCGGTGGAGGTAGCAGCTGGGGATCCGGCGGTGGTGGCTTTGACTTTGGTGGTTCCCAGGGCGGTTCCAGCGGTAGCTGGGGCGGCGATTCCGGGGGCAGCCAAGGTGGCTCCAGCGGTAGCTGGTAGTCTGTACCATATCTCAACACATTACCAGGAGGCAACATCATGGCACAGTCCTTGTTCGACAAGGTTCGCGTGAGCGTGTTGGGCAGGCTGCACTCGCTTGTCGACGAAGTGGCGAACACACCCGATGCCTACAAGCAGCGGATCCGCGACCTGGAGATGGCTCTGGCTGACCTCCGGGCCGCTGTCGACGAGTCAAGCGGTACGGCCAACGGTTACCGGCGACAGATCGACGACACCGAAGGCCGAATCGCCAGCATGCAGGCCGATATCGACCTGTTGCTCGGTGATGATGACCCGACGAACGATGAGGCGGCACTCGACTTGCAGGTCAGTGTCGAGGAACTCCAGGGTCAGCTCACCCAGTACAACGAATTGCTCAGTTCGGCTACGGCCAACACCACAGCTCTCAACAACGCAGTGACTCAGCTGCAGAATAAGCACGGCGAGATGGTGCGGGGATTGCAGCGTATCACCTTGACCGCTGCTGCCACCTCTGCCAAGAGCCGGGCCGCTGAAGCAGCTGAAGCAGCGCTTGCCGCAAGTGATGCTGCCAATACTGGCACCAGTATCGACAGCATCGCCGAGAGAATCAACCACGATGCTGATGTGGCTGACGCTCGCTTCTCACGAGTCATTGGCAACCTTGACACCGGCACTTCGCCGGAACGAGCTGCCAAGTTGGCCCGTGCCAAGGCCGCCCTCGCTGCACGGCGCAAGAAGATCGCTGGTGCGGCGACCAGCACCGCATGATCGGATCAAGCACCTAACCTGACACCAGTCGTCAGGTAGATCCGACTTCGCCACCCCAAGTGGTGAGCTCGGATCAGTGGTCTGGCCCTAGCCTGGATGTGTTGCCATGAAGCAATCATCCAGGCTAGGCCAGCCACCTACAACACTTCGCATAAAGTTAGAACTAATCAACATGCACTTCATTGCCTAGAGAAATGTATGTTAATCAGCTCTAACAACTTCATGGATTTTACTGATGAACTCTTGACGCTTTTACACGACACGTAAGATAATAGAGCAAAGCCAAAGGGGTAATTTTCTGTTCAAAGGGGGGCATATCGCGCCAGTAAAGTCTATTTCACCATTTTGGTATCGACGGATCTGTGAGATTACATTGCTCATATCGTTAATGATCTTGAGTATTTTTTTGGCAGGCACAATGATACTGGGTGGACAGCCAGGCAGTAACTTGCTTGTGCCCCTGCCAGCCGCTCTATTAGCCGGATTAAGCGCTGTAACCAGCCTTATTGCATATATGTGGGCGCCACAAAAATACCTGCACGCGCTAGCCTTCGGTAATTATCTGTTGCTTGGCGCCACTGTCGGCGTGCTTATTAGCCTCACCGGAGAAGTTTATTCACCGTATCTAGTATTATGGATGCTGCTGACCATATTTGCTGGCCTATTCAATACGATGGGGCTCGCAATAGCCTTTATAGCGGTTAATGCTGCTCTCATTTATAATTTTCTCTTCGATCCACTGCCTGTGACAAGAGATTATTTAATAATCTTTCTATTAGCGCTCGAAACGCCGATTGCCGTAAGTTACATTATTTGGCACGAAAAGGGCGCGCAGGATAAAAACAAAACTCAAGCCTTTGATGCACTTGCCAAGCAACTATCACAAGTTGCCAACAAGTCAGAAATTGTGATTAATGCTATTGCTGATGGTGTGGTGGCCATTGATTCAGAAGGCCAAATTCAGCTTATTAATCCTGCAGCCCAAAAACTCCTTGGCTGGAGCAAGCATGATGCCCTTAATCTAGACTACCGATCGGTCCTTAAGCTGAGCGACGCGTCGGGCCACGAATTAACAAATGAAAGTTCGCCAATTCAACAAGTATTACTTTTTAATAAACCGATTACTAATAACAATTTAACCCTGACAACACGTTCTAACAAGAAATTACTTCTTTCACTGGTAGTTTCGCCAGTAGGTGATGTTGCGCCAGCCAGTGGTGCAATTGCTGTTTTTCGAGATATCACGAGTGAAAAAGAAGAAGAGCGTCAAAAGGCGGAGTTTATCAGCACAGCCAGCCACGAAATGCGCACCCCAGTCGCTGCTATTGAAGGTTATTTAGGTTTAGCCCTCAACCCGAATACTGCCGCTATTGACGACAAAGCCAGAGCTTACTTAATGAAAGCTCACGAGTCCACACAGCACCTTGGGCGTTTATTCCAAGATCTCTTGACTGTTTCACGAGCAGAAGACGGCCGTCTCATCCCCAAGCCAACTGTTATTGATATAGTGGCGTTTATGCGTGAGATTACCGACGGGTTAGCGCCAAAAGCACAAGGGAAAGGATTGTTTCTTTACTTCAAACCTGGCAGTGATGGCGCTACAGATGGTCCCCACACTGTTACACCAGTATTTTACTCATTACTTGATCAAGGCCATTTACGTGAGATCTCAAATAACTTGGTTGATAATGCCATTAAATACACAAAGCAGGGTAACGTCACTGTTGACGTTACAGGGGATGATAGTAACGTCGTCATTAGCGTCAATGATACTGGTATTGGGATTCCGCCTGAAGATGCGCCTCATTTATTTCAAAAATTCTACCGGATTGATAATAGCGATACCCGAGAAATCGGTGGCACAGGCCTTGGTTTATTTATTTGCCGCCGTTTGGCCGAAGCAAATAATGGGAAGATTTGGGTTGAAAGTACGTACGGTAAAGGTTCAACCTTTTCCGTACAATTTCCACGTATTACCCACGAGAAGGCTGCTGAACTACTGAAGGGCGAACAGCAGGCGAGTACTGTGCCACAACCTGGCCTGCCTATTCAACAACCAAAGCCTGCCGCTCTTCAATCAACCTCTGAATCACAAGCACTATAGATTTTTTGCCCATATGCACGTACAATAGAGGTCAATATGACCAAGATCATGCTTGTTGAAGACGACAAGAGCTTGCGCGAAATTTACGGCGTTCGCTTACTTGCAGAAGGGTACGATATTGTTTCGGCTGGCGACGGCGAAGAAGCGCTTGCCGTTGCTATAAAAGAACGGCCGGTACTTATTGTTACCGATGTGATGATGCCCAAAATTAGTGGTTTTGATATGCTTGATATTCTGCGCTCAACCACTGAAACAAAAAATATCAAAGTAATTATGATGACCGCCTTGGGCTCTGAGGAACAACGCGCTCGTGGTGACCAACTGGGAGCTGATCGATATCTTGTTAAGTCACAGGTTGGTATTGAAGATGTAGTCCGTACCGTGCACGAAGTACTCGGTGATAAACCCACAGCTGCGCCAACCCAAACCCCGGCAGTTTTTATCCCAGTTACTGTAACACCGGCGGCACGCCCAACTGTGCCTGCGACGAATCGTGTGCCAGCCCCCATTGCGCCACCTAGTTCGCCTCCTACCTCAATACCCGTTACTACGCCACCACCTCTTAACCCCCCGGCGACCAACCCACGTCAAATGGCTAGTCAACCAGCCTTACAAGCGCCCGCACCAATTCCGACGCATTCTGCTCCCCAGCCAATTCAACCACATGTTCAACCTGTGCCAACACCACCTTCATCCCGGAACCGCGTTATTCAGCCTTTGAATGATCCCGCAACCACTAAAATAAATATTAACGAACTGCTTGACCGTGAACTCGCCAAAGAAGCTGGTATAGACATCGAAAACCGGCCATCAATTACCAGTACCGAGCAAGAGAAAGAGATGGTTCAGAACCAGCTTGCACAATTTTCGAATGAACCGACTAAGCAGCCCCCTCCGCAGCAACCCACTAATCCGACGCCTACCATTCAAATTGACACCGAAGGTCGAGTAAGCGCACCACCAAATCTACCCCCATCACCACCACAAAATGGCCCCATCATGCCGCCACCGCCACCTCCCCCCATCCGATAACGATGTCTCAAACACACCTTCTATGAGATTGAATAAATTTATTGCCCAATCGATGAGTATTGGGCGCCGTCAAGCCGATAAACTTATCGAACAAAAAAGAGTCTTGGTTGATGGTAAAATCCCACAGTTGGGTGCGCAGCTGCAACCTGAAGAACACCATATTATTATTGACGGTCAAGAACTTAAGAGCCAGCCAGCAGTAGTATTCACCTATATTATCTTCAATAAGCCGATTGGGTATGTGTGCAGCCGGCGCCAACAGGCTACTACACCGACAATCTATTCACTCTTACCTAAGAAGTATCAGCATCTCAAGCCAGTTGGCCGGCTTGATAAAGATTCATCAGGCCTTTTACTGCTTACCAATGATGGCGATTTTGCGCACCGTATGACACACCCCAGTTTTGGCAAGATAAAACAATATAATGTACAACTTGACAAACCATTAACACATTCACACCAGCAAATTATAGATGAACAAGGCGTGCAACTGCCTGATGGCCGGAGTAAACTTCGCCTTACCTTACTTCTTAAAAATGACGCTACAAAGTGGCTAGTTACGATGCAGGAAGGCCGCAACCGGCAAATTCGGCGTACCTTCGCCGCACTCGGCTATACCGTGATAAAACTTCATAGAGTTTCATTTGGGGTCTATCAGCTTAAAATGTTGTCGCCGGGTAAGCTAGAAGAAATAAAGGTGTCACCAAAAGACATGTAGCGAGCAAGTAGGTACTTCTCAAGTGTATCGCGTCGCACCTCAGAACTTCTCCTTCCAGGGACTCGACCTTCCCGGGAGGAAGGCAGCGAGCTTTTGCGAGCGGACTGTTTTCCTGGAAGGAGAAGTTCTGAGGTGCGACGCGATACACTTGCAAATATTCGTAATTTATCGTAAAGTTTATATGTTCGCTCCGCGAGCAATAAAGTCCCGAATAGCCCATTGAGGGAGTATCCAGTGAGCAAGAAGATCGTGTTGCCTCTCGTCCGGCGCAAGCCCTCGCCGACCGGGGGATTGCTCAAGTTCGCAGCGCCGGCATTCGTGATGGCGTTGGTCGGCAAGCTGGCGGTGAGGGTGGTGCTCGCCAAGATCGCCTTGAAGGTATTCGAAGATTCCAGCTTCCGGACCTGGTTGAAGACCAGCGACGACAAGCCTGCCGCCAATTTCCGCGACGCCCAGGGGCATCTGGTCGAGGCACCGACGCCGGTGCTGGTCAATCAAATCAGCCTCAAGGAGATCTTGGTGCTGCTGGCCGGTTACATGGCGAGCGTCCGCGCGCTCAGGAGCTAACTGGCATAATGCCATCAAACGGGATGACCCCTGTACAGCACGTGCTGTACAGGGGCTCCCTGATTTTCGTCTTGTATAATAAAGAATAATTATGCCCAAGCAACTTCCTACCGTCGCTATTGTCGGCCGCGCCAATGTTGGCAAGTCGAGTTTGTTTAATCGTCTCGTTGGCGCACAGCAGGCAATTGTTGCGCGTGAGGCTGGCACCACACGCGATGCTATATTCGGCCGCGTCAGCCATCACCAGCATCATTTCTGGCTGGTAGATACTGCGGGACTTAAAAAGGCCGAAGACGCCTTCGAAGCGACGATTCAAGAGCAGATTGAAGAAGCAGCTGACGCTGCAGATGTTATTATTATTGTTGTTGAAGCGCCGGCATGGCCTGGCGATGAAGATCGGCTGGTGGCCAAAAAAGCACTTCGCTCTAAAAAACCAACGGTTTTGGTGATTAATAAGTGCGACAAACGCGATGCACTTCCTTCTGAAGATTTTTTGCAGCTTGGCGTAAAAACTATTATTCGTACTTCAGCAGAGCATGGCCAAGGTATTGACGAGTTACTTGATACCATTACCGAACATATTCCAGCCAAGCAGGACACTTCTGAAGACAATATCCTTCGTATTGCTCTCATTGGCCGCCCAAATGTTGGTAAGTCGTACCTCTTTAACACGTTAGCAAATAAGCAACAGGCGATTGTGAGTAACGTTGCTGGCACCACACGTGACATTAACAGAGTACGCATTCGATATGATCAGCGTTCAATTGAACTGCTTGATACTGCGGGTATACGCCGGTCAGGAAAGATTGAACGCGGAATAGAAAAATTTAGCGTGTTGCGCAGTTTGCAAGCCATTGAACAAGCTGATATCTGTCTACTCGTTATGGAGGTGGGTGAACTTAATGTCGCTCTTGACCAAAAATTAGCCGGTATTATCAAAGAGGCAGGCAAGGGGTTAGTGCTCGTCGTCAGCAAATGGGATAGCTTGGATCAAAAAACACCGTATAGCCGTGATACTATCGCAAAACAGCTTGCTTATAATTATAAATTCGTGCCATGGGCACCGCTTATATTTACAAGTGCAGTGACCGGCCAAAATGTGAGCAAAATTTTCGACCTCGTGCTGGAAATCGAAACTCGTCGCAAGCAACAGCTTAAAACAGCTGAGTTGAACCGGTTGTTGCAAAAATGCCTTAATCATCATCCACCAGCCGGTTTAAGAAATAGCCATCCAAAAGCCCGCTATCTTGTACAAACCGATATTTCTCCTCCGTGGTTTGTGTTGTTTGGAAGTGACCTTCGGTACCTCCATTGGAGCTATAAACGATACCTTGAGCATGAACTCCGCGAAGCCTACAATTTTACCGGTACGCCTATAATGTTTAGCTATCGCGATGAAAAAGTCGAGCGAAGGAAATCACATAGTATATAAACTTTATCAACCAAGACCCTCCTCATCAAGAGAGGAGGGTCTTGGTTTATCACGTTGCCGTTATAAAGGCTACCTTCTTCTCCTCTTTGGCTTTTTCTTCCTATCCTTAGAATCAGGAGGGGTTGGCGTATTAGCATCTCGATCAATGGGGAGAGGCACCCCTTTGCACTGAGGGCAAACCGAGAGCTTTCTTTCGTAGCGAACTATCTTACCGCTTTCCATGACAGGTATGCGTTTTGTCACCTCTCCATTAATACAATTTTTGCAGGCCATTGCTCGCTCCTACTCCAAGTAGTTGAAGGCCGCTGAAAACGTGATACCTCAATATAGGCCTAGACTCAGTCTGAGTCAATACACATAACATGTGTATATTGACTAATTCGTGTCCATACACTAGATTTGAGTGATTATATCGCCCAAACTTGAGAAAATAACAAACGTTTGAAATTATGAAATTAATTGTAGGACTCGGTAATCCTGGCCAAGAATATGACGGCACCCGGCATAATGTAGGTTTTGCCTTACTCGATCACTTAGCTGAAGAATTTGGCATCAACTGGCAAGATAAAAATAAATTTAAAGCCCATACTGCTGAAGTAGGTTTTGGCGGACAAAAAGTTATACTGGCCAAACCAACTAGCTACTATAATCTTTCTGGTGAAACAGTACGTACGCTGATTCATTTTTATACTATCAACTCAAACGATGTACTGATTATCCATGACGAGTTGGCACTGCCTTTCGGCACATTGCGAACCAGAGTGGGTGGCAGCGATGCTGGTAATAATGGTATTAAAAACATCACGGCACATATCGGCCAAGGTTACGCTCGCATACGCGTCGGGACTGCCAATGCTTCTAGTAACTCACGAAAAGCAGAAGTCTTTGTGTTAGAAAAATTTACTAAGTCAGAAGCCAAACAATTGAATGATTTAGCAGAACAAGTGGTACGCTTTGTGGAAGATTTTATACATGATGATAAAGAATTTGCCCACACTAGTATTTCGCTATAAAAGTCATCGGGTTCAATGCATGAAATTAACAGAGCGAGACGAGTGGGGTGTGGCGGTTTCTCGTTTGAGAAACCGCCACACCAAACCATTACACTGAAGCTCCACGACGCTTGATCGCCAGCCCTACAATGAGGGCAATGACAGCCGCCAGGCCGTGGTAAATCCAGCCCGTCAAGGCCGGCGCGTCGAACCAGGCATTGCCAGCCCACACGGTGACAAAGAGACCACCGAAGTAGAGCACGCCAACCAGAAGCCAACGATAATGCTGGTTGATAGCGAACAGAGCCGTGATAGCCGTCCAGCTAAGGATACCAGTAGTTAACACCGGCTTCCCGCCAAAAAGACGAATCGTCTCAAGAGGGCTCCAGCCCTCTCTGACCCATCCCAGGAACACCAAAGCTGTGACAGTTATAAGCACCAAACTCAACCACCGTCCAAACGCAGTTCTGCGAAGATCCAGCAGTCTACGATACATAATTGCCTTCCTTACGTTGACGAAGCACCTGCATCTCTCATATCTGAGGAAGTTATAAAATCAGTTACGCCAGATACCGAACTTATAGCTTCCTCAGTTAATCTCACTCTGTTAAGGTTCTTTTTGAGCAAAACTCAAAAAGATTATTCAAATAATAACATCTAAATATGGTATTGTCAATGTTTTGCCTTTGCACCACCCACTTCCTCCGTCAAATCGTGCTACCTGATCAAACAGATCAGGTAGC